>CAZNWF010000005.1:0-58047 GCA_964576485.1 uncultured Geobacter sp.
TATTTCAAAATAATATCAGTAGGTTAAGCTAAATTGATTTTTGCGAGGGCATCATTTTTGATTGTGCAATTGCAAATGGGCCATCCACCACCTTATCGTCTATAAGATTACCTTGTTTGTCACGAGGAGTGAAGTATGGCAACTTGTTCCCCTCATGGACTTGCCACTCCACCCAGTCTCCTTCTAAATCATCAAGCAGTTCTTTTGTGACAAGGTCATCTCCACCACCGTATTCTATACCACAAAACCATATTGATGCATTTGGGTTACCGCCATCAAAACCCTGATATTGTGTAGCCCATACAGCAAATTTTTCATTCGGCTGTCTTGTCATCTTAATTTCTCCCTTCAGTTTCAGTTATCAGTATTGAGAATACTCTTTCAATGCGTCACAAAAACCAGCAAGATCAGTTTGTATCTCTTGCAGCCGCTTTTCATAACTGGCTACATATTCGGTCGCTACCGGCTTGCCACACAAGAAATACGTCAATGCATCATACGGATCTGAGTCAGTGACAATTACCTTCAACTCCTGCGAAAGTTCGACTTCGTGCAGGACAATACATGATGGATGATGTTCCTTCGGTGGGAAAAGCTGCGGCTTTGTTGTGCATGGCTTTTCATTGTTCATGATGTGGCTCGAATTTTATTTGAAATCCCCCGATATCGACGGTGAAACTTACATCAGTATCAACTAACTCAGCAAGAGAAAAGGCGTCGTCCATCCGGGCAGTTATACCATCCATGACAATCGGCGTCACACTCTCCCCAACAATCACCGATACCGCGCCATCATTGACAGCCGCAACGAACAGACGCGTAGCCAAAGACTCATCATTCAGACTATTGAAGCGATGTGCTGAACCAGACAGACCAAAAAGAGACCTGAACGGGTCGTACAGGCATCGTTCAATGAGCCTGTTACTCTCCAGAAGGCCATTCAATGCTTGCCGTTCCTCCTCAGTCAGCAGTTGTTGCCAGAAATCTGCGGCAGACATTGCCAGTGCATCACCAACCCGTTCGCCAGCAAGCAGCCGTTCCTGAACAGTTCGCACAATTCCGGTGACAAGCTCATCATCTTCCGCTTTGAAGCGATTCTTAAACTCCTTCATGTACTTGTCGATCTTGAAGGTTTCACGCTCCAGTTTCTGCAGCATCAGTTGCTCCCCAGTGTAGATATCGTCATTGTGTCGCGCCATAATAACGACAAATTTTGCCATACCTTCAAACCATGGTCCCACGATTTGCATGAATCGCCGGAATTCCCTGTCATTCTGGATCAATGTCATTATTTTCCTCCTCCTTTTGGTCGGGACAGTTGCATACCAACTCCCCGAACCATTTTTTCATATTCGGCTCATCTTCATCTGTCACCGGAGTCGTATCAGTGCGGTAAAATGTTATGTCATAATCAGATATGTTGAAATGACGACTGTCGATAAAATGCAGCGATCCTCTGCAGTACGTCTCTCGCCAGGCAACGACCTGTCCATACTCACCCTTGTCAGCGGTCAGATGGAGTGTGGCACGCCTGATTTCTCCGCATCCGTCCAGTATACGACACTCTACTTCGACCTGATAATATTCGCCGACATCGTGATACCAGATGTGGAACGGGCCGGTGACCTGACACCAGGTCCGTAAGCTGATTTTCTCCAGAAACGTATATTCAGCATCTTCTCCTCTTAGGCCCCTGTTCATCTTCTATTCACCTCCTGTTCATTTGTGCCGGTATGATTTACAGGCTATACTCCGGCAGTGTCAGAAGTGGTCACATACTGTTGACAGAAAGAGGAGTCGTCATGGCAAAAGAGGAAAGGAATATCTGGGGGCCGAAGATGGTGCAACTGGTGACGGCGGTCAGGTTGCTTTCACGCCCGAACGGGGCCACAGCCCAGGAACTTGCCATTGAGCTGGAACTGTCAAAGCGCACGGTGTACCGGATACTGGAAACGCTTGAGGTTTTGATCGGGGGGGCGCTGGATAAGGTTACGGGGATTCTCCAGAACGAGAAGCGTTATAAGTTCCCTCCCGGATTTGCCATCAGCCTGCCACTTACAACCCTGTCCGGTCTGACCGTGCCGGAACTGATGGCACTGTTTGCCCTGCGGATGAATGCCGGATTGTTCAGGGGAAGTGTCATCAGTGCCGACATTGATTCGGCATTCGAAAAAATAAGCACTGCGTTGTCGCCGGAAACAAAGTCAGTGCTTGAACGATACTCGCGGCTGTTCGTCTCGGTGCCCAAAACACCAAAAGACTATTCCAGCCATGACGAGGTCATAGAAGAGCTCTCCATGGCAATTCTTGCCCGAAAAACCTGCCGTATCACCTACAACACCTTCTCGGAAGAGGAAATCAGGGAGAAAAGCTACGACATCAATCCGCTCCACTTTTTTGAACGGGATGGCGGCTTCTATCTGTTTGTGGTGGTTTCCTGCTTCAAGGATATCAGGCTATTGGCCGTTGAGCGGATAAAGAGCATTGAAATGTCTGAAAAGCCGTTCGACTGGCCAGTGGATTTTGATCCTGAGGCCCTCCTGAACAAGGCATTTGGGCTGTACTGGGATGATCAATTTACCGCAAAAATAAAATTTCCTGCCTCTCAGGCTCGTTATATCAAAGAGAGAACGTGGGCTGAACAGCAGCAGATTGATGATCTACCGGATGGCAGCATCATCCTGACCATGGAAACATCCGGAAGCTACGATGTCAAACGATGGGTGATGTCATTCGGTTCGGATGCAGAACTGCTGGAGCCGATCAAGTTGCGGAAAGAAATTCAACAGGAAATAAAAAACATGGCGAGGGCCTACAGCCTGGCCGCTTGATACCAGCTCCACTTGAAGACAATCTTCAGGCCGTTCTTGGCTGTAATGGATATGCCCAGCGGCTTAAGGCACAGCTCCTTAAGTGACCCCAAGGGATAGCGCTTGGCAAAGGGGGGATTTTCTTCAACCGTCATGCCAGCCGGATGTTGTCGCTGATCTCAGCAAACAGGGGTGCCGTCAAACGATGGCATCCCGGTTTTCTCTGTCTACGTGCCATCCCGTGAAAGTACATAAAGAGGGGTAAAGCTCTTATGCGGCAAGAAGCAGCGGGATATTAAGTACTTGATGGTTTTGGCGGGTACGCCACAGGTCATAGTGCATCTGCTGTATAAGCCAGCTTTCTGCGGTGGTGTTAAAGGCAGCAGCAAGCCGGATAGCCATTTCCGGTGAAATACCTGTCCGCCCGTTAATTACTTCAGAGAGTGTTTTGCGGCTGACCCCCAAAGATTTGGCAGCATCGGTAATGGATATGCCGAGAGGTTCAAGACACAGCTCTTTGAGTATCTCGCCGGGGTGTGGTGGATTGTGCATCATGGTTGCAACTCCTTAATGGTAGTCAAGATAATCAACTTTTTAGAGAAAGCGCACAAAGACCTGATTGGAAAGCAACATGCCCCGCTTGGTCAGGCAGAGCCGGTCCTGGCTGCAGGTTAGTAATTCAGCCTGTTGCAGCTGGTGGATTGCTTCTGAAAAACGCTGCTCCAGCCGTTCACCAAACTGCTCTGCAAAATCGTCCAGACTGATGCCTTCAGCCATACGCAGTCCCAGAAAGATATACTCAGCCAGGGCATCCTCATGGATCAATGCTTGTATTTCTGTTGCAGCAAGAGAGTTGTTCTGGATGGCGGTAGCCCAGGTCTCAAAATCGCCCTGATTGCCCCGGCGGATTCCCCAGCCCTGGCGCAGAAAGGAGTGGGCTCCGGGGCCGATCCCCAGATAGCCGTCCCGCTGCCAGTAGCCGCAGTTGTGCTGGGAGCGACAGCCAGGTCGGGCAAAGTTGGCGATCTCGTAATGCTCATAGCCTGCAGCGGTCAGGCTGCTGTCAGCCTCTTCAAGCATACTTGCGGACAGGTCATGATCAGGCAGTGCATCTGATCCAACGGGATAGAGCCCGGCAAAGGGGGTCTCCTCCTCAACCGTCAGGCCGTAGACTGAAAGGTGATCCGGCTGCAATGCCAGCGCTGCTGCCAAATCCTGCTGCCAGTTGATCATATTCTGGCCCGGCAGTCCGCAGATCAGATCAAGGCCAATACTGCTGAAGCCGGCTTGCTGCGCCAGTTGGATGGCACTGCGGGTTTCGGCTGCGGTATGTCGTCTGCCCAGGGTTTGCAGCATCCGGTCGTTAAAGGATTGTGCCCCCAGTGAAAGCCGGGTGACGCCGGCCAGACGATAGCCGGTCAGTGAGTCAAGGCTGACCGTGCCGGGATTGGCCTCAAGGGTGATCTCAATCGGGTCGCTGTGCCCAAACAGATCCCGTGATCGGCTGATCAGGCGGCCGACCTGCTCAGGATGCAGCAGGGAAGGGGTGCCGCCACCAAAGTAGAGTGAGCGGAGCGGCTGGTTGTGGGGGTAGGCCTTGGCAGCCAGTTCCATTTCCCGCAGCAGCAGCATGCAGGTTTGTTCCAGTTGTTTAGATTCAAGCGGTTGGGAGTAGAAGGCGCAATAACCGCATTTACTGAGGCACCAGGGGATATGCAGGTAGAGGCGGGAGAACACAGGTGGTTATGTAGTAACCGGTTGCAACCGGCTGCTTGAAGGACTAAGATGATGAAAATTAGTATAAGTGGGGATAGGTGTCATGAGATCAGGTCTGGTGCTGTTGGTGTCCATACTGTTGTCCGGGCTGGCCGGGGCAGAGATGCCGGGTGAGAAGCTCTTTAATCGTAAATGTACCATGTGCCACGTGGTCAGGGGGCGTGGTGGTGCCATCGGTCCTGATCTGACCAAGGTGGCAACGCGAATGTCAGAAGCCCAGCTGCAGGCCAAGGTGGCTTACCCCAAGAAGTCTCACCCCAGTACCTCCATGCCTTCCTTTGCCACCCTTGGAGCTGCAGAGATGCAAGCGCTGCTTAGCTACCTGAAAACCCTCAAATAATTCCGGGAAACAGCCTCGCGCGGCTCTGCGTGAGGCATTACGGTTGTAACAAGTACTCCCGTTCGCAGCCGATCTCAGCCACTTCAATCTGTCTGGCGTTACTGGAAAGCTTGAGCGTCAATTTCTCTGCCAGGTCACGCTTGGCACGTCCCTGTACCAGTTTTTCTTCGCCATGGAACAGTACCCGTCCATTAAAGCGGATGGCCTGGCTTTCATTCCCTGCAGCCACATAACTGTAGCGGACATCACAATAGTAGCGAACCGGGCCGTTCAGGTTATCTGCACCCCGTAACCGCATGGTGCCGTTCAGGATGCATTCGTGCGGCTCGAGTCCTTCTTTACCGCAGGTCAGTGACGGCATTGAAACCTGGATGCTGACCGGCTCTGCTGCGGTAACGATGGATGTAGTGATGCCAAGAAAAATGGTGGCTGCAGCTATACAGCACAGGATGCGTCCCGTCATGATTACCCCCTGATTGGCCAGCCGGTTTCAAAGCCGGGTGGAAAGAAGTTTTCTTTGGTGCGGTTGTAGTAGCCAAACTGCAGGCGAGGAAATTCCTGTTTCAGCTCTACCAGCAGCCGGTACATGCCGATCCCCCGTCCGGTGGCCTGCATGGCCTTGTTGTAGAGATCAGGGTCAATGGACAGATTACGTAGTTGCAGCATATCCACCCCGGTGTCCGCCACGAATCGTTTCAGTGCCTCCACTTCTTCCGGCGCATCGGTAATACCGGGAGAGATCAGGTAGTTGATCATGGTGAAGCGTCCAGCCTGCTTGGAAAGTTTGAGCGAACGGATGACATTGCTGAAGCTGTACCCTTTGGGGCGGTAGTAGGCGTTGTAGTGTTCTTCCAGTACCGAGTTGAGTGAGAAACGGAAGGAGTCCATTCCGGCATCGATCAGTTCCTGTACCCTTTCCGGTAGCGAACCGTTTGAGTTGAAGTTGATCGTACCTCTGCTGGTGGCTGCCTTGAGACGGCGGGTGGCCTCGGCGATGGTGGCGGCCTGCATGATCGGGTCCCCCTCGCAGCCCTGGCCATAAGAGACGATGGCCTGATCTGCTGTCTCAAGATGGGGCAAGGCCAGCTCAATGATCTCTTCCGGAGTGGGGACAAAGCTGATCCGGTCATGGTTGGAGGGGCAGCATTCTGATGCCTGCAGCGAGATGCAGCCCAGACAGGCCGAGTTGCAGACCGGCGAAGTGGGTAGTGGTGCCTCCCAACGCTTGAAGAACAGGTTTTTGGCGGCAAAGCAGTGGTAATCAATGGCACAGCGGGCCAGCTGCTCCAGCAGGCGGTTATGGGGATTCTCAGCCCGCCGTTCCCGCACCAGCGGGTCCAGCAGCCGGTCATCGTAGTTTTCCGGGTTCCAGTTCTGGTTGCTGTCCACTTTGGTAGCAGCCACCACAAAGCAGTCCAGTTCTTCATCCCAGCCCACCGCGGTGTAGGACCAGAGCGGCAGCAGCACCTGTTTCTGTGCGTAATCGCAGGCCGGCAGCAGGGTGCGGGCGTAGCCGGGGGCCATGAAGGCTGAGACCGCCTGCAGTTTGCCCCTGATACCGGGCGCTTTTTCTACGGTGGTGAATCGTTTTGCACGGCTGTCCCAGGCAATGGGTGGGGTGTTGGGAATGGTAAAGAGGCGGCTGCCTTCCGGCAGAGGAATCAGTTCAACCGTTTCCGGTAGCACCGCTTCAGGGCCGCTCATGCCGGCCATGGTCAGGTAGGGGTGGTCGTAGATCTGCCCCTGGGGGTCGGCGTAAACCAGTTTAGGAAGCTGGCGTCTCATGGTGCGGGTGCCCGATAACCGGTTGCCCCACCGGTGCCGATGCCGAACAGGCCGGCCAGGTTGAAGTTGACGGTCCAGCTACGATTGTTGGGGCGTTCCTGGTAGCCAACCACCACACTCCAACACTGATGCCGGTATTCAACGTTGATGTTGGTTTCCAGAATATCCTTTTTCTCAAAGGAGTAGCGGGTCGTGGCACTCAGGTAGACCGGGTTGGTCAGGGCCAGGGTGGCACCCACTTCCAGATAATCAACCTGGCGATCAACCATCCGGTAGCTGAGCCGTGCCGTGTTGCCGCGCTGATCGTTCAACTCTGCGCCGCTGGCAGTACTGGAGATGCGGTGATCGTAGTGGCTGTAACGGATGTCGGCCAGGAGCCTAAGGTTACGATGGGCACAGGTCTCGCTTTCAAGGATCAGGTCACTCCAGCGCCGGGAATCATCCAGCATGGTCAGCAGGTTGGGACGGGTGCCGCTCAGGTTATAGGCCTGCAACAGGCGCAGGGTCTGCAGATCGCGGTATTCAGCAGTCCCTTGCCCCTGTTTTGCTATCCGGCCTCCCAGATGGCTGGCAAGGGATAGTGTGACGGTCTCTTGGGCATTAACATGGTCAAGCTGATCAAAAACCGGTACGTTATTCTGATTCTTTTCGCCAACATAGAGGTAGGAAAGTTTGGGAACCAGCTCATGGCGCAGTCGCTGCAGGTCCAGGAACGATGCATCATAGATCCGGCTGAAAGAGCTGCCGAGTTCTACTCCGGCCTTTGGTATGGCAACCAGCTGGTCGTCCTTGATGCCGGGATCCGGTTTATTGGTGCTATAGCCCCGCAGTTGCACACTGCCAAACAGGGACAGGTTTAGACGTCCACTGAACAAGCTGTTGACTGAGGTCAGGCGTGGTTCCAGCACCGCCCGCTGGCCATCGGCCCCCTTTTCCCGGTAGTAGTTGGTAGCCAGCAAGTCCAGATCAAAGTAGAAGTTGGGGATGTAGGGGACCTTTTCTCGAACCCCGTACAGTGACAGTTCCGGTGCCCGTTGCAGGGTGGTTGTGTTGCTGCCGGCATAGTAATCCTGGGTGTAGATGGTTTGTGCGCTGGTCAGCCAGTGGTCCCAGAATTTGGTCAGTACGACCCTTGAATCATAGTACTGGCGGTTATACTCGCCGCTTTTTTCACCATAATCGGTCAGGAAGGTCCGGTCGCTGGTCAGGTTCAGGCTGGTGATCAGGGTGAAACTGTCTGAGATCTGCTCTTTATGGAACTGGACCAGCTGTCCCCGTTCTTTTTTTTCGTTGTTATCGTAAATCAGGTAGCCGCCGATGGAACCGTCACTGGTGCGGTTGCGCAGGTAGCGGTAGTCTACCCCCAGCCCGATTCCCCGTTTTGTCTGAATATCCAGATCAATGGTGGCTTCTTGTGAAGGGGAGATGGCCCAGTAATAGGGGATATCAATAAACTCTCCCCGCTTGGTTGATCTGCCGAATTTGGGAAACAGTAAGCCGGATTGCCGTTCACGCTTGACCGGAAGGATGATGTAGGGGAAGTAGAAGACCGGAATATCTTTCACATAGAAGATGACGTTTTTACCGGTGGCAAACTCCTCCAGCCTTACATCCAGTTCTGTTGCTCCGAATTTCCAGCTGGGAACCGCTGCATCGCAAGTGGTCAGACCGCCGTTACGCAGGGCGTAGTCTTCCTCTCCTGTTTTTGCAATCTGCTTGCCGTCAGCCCTGAAATTACCCTGGGTCATGAAAATCTGACCATTTTCCATCTCGGCCCGGCCGGTTTCGGTATCCATGATCAGTTGGTCGCCCCAGAGGATATCACCGGCTTTGACCAGATACACATTGCCTTTTGCAACCAGAGTCTGGCTGGTGCGGTTGAAGGTGGCCTCATCAGCGGTCATGGTCATATCCTGCCAGGTCATTTCAACCTTGCCATTGGCCTTGATCAGGTCTGTGGCGGCATCATGGGTCATGACATCGGCGTGGATGGTCATGCCGGGCGCGCCGGTTTGTTCGGCAGCCTGCAGTAAGGCTGGCAACAGCAAAAGCAGTATGAATATGCAGGTACGTAGTTTCACAATATCGCCTTGAATTGGTGTAAGGACTATCCTCGCACCGCGTCGCAGGGTACACCTGCAAGCAGTGCCTTTAGCTCGCCCACCAGAAAAAGTGAACCGGCAGCTATAATCAAGTCGCCTGGCTCGGTTGCTGCCTGTGCAGCTTTTAGCCCAGTAGCCACCGAGTCTGCAGCTGTAGCCGGAACCCCTGCAGCCCTGCAGCTGGCAGCAAGCTCGGTTGCTGGAATGGCCCGATCCTGTGTCGGGCTGACCGTTATAACCTGCTGAACCTGTTGCAGTAGCGGCTGTAGCACTCCCTGCAGATCTTTATCTTCCATCATCCCTAGCAACAGTACCTTTTGGCTTGTGCCATAGGTGGAAAGCGCATCGGCCAGTACCTGGGCGCCGGCTGGGTTATGGGCTCCATCCAGTAGTAGTTCAGCTCCGTCAGGCAGTCTGATCAACTCCATCCGGCCGGGCCAGCGAGCTGATGCCAGACCCTGCCGCAGCGTGTGGGGTGCAACCGGGAAGCCCAGGGATGACAGCTGTTCAGCTGCTGCCAAGGCCAGGGCGGCATTGCCGGTCTGATAGCTGCCGTTAAGACTGGGAAACAGCCCGCTTACCGTTCCGGCAAGCCCCTGATAGGTCAGATTGCCATCCGTGTCGCTGCGTGTCGCGTTGAAGTCGCGTTCTGCCAGAACCAGGCGGTTGTTGTTTGTCTGGGCGTATTCTTCAAGCACCTTCAGTACTTCAGGCGCCTGCGCCGCTGATATGATCGGTGTTCCAGGCGCTGCAATACCAACTTTTTCTGCTGCGATACTCTGCAGATCGTGGCCTAGCCATTGGCAATGGTCAAGAGCAATCGGGGCAATAATCGTGGCTATGCCCGGTACTGCCGCTGTGGCATCGCTCCGTCCCCCCATGCCTGCCTCCAGTACAGCTATCTTGACTCGGTTTTGTGCAAACCAGAGGCAGGCCAGAGCCGTGGTTAATTCAAAAAAAGTCTCATCCGGGGTTGTTTGTGTAAGTAGTTCCTGAATGAGTAGTTCCAGCTGTTCCGGTGAACTGTCAATCCCGTTAACCCGGAATCGTTCAGTGTAGCTGACAAGGTGGGGAGAGGTAAACAGGCCGGTGCTGTAGCCGGCCTGTTCAAGAATAGCTGCCAGAAAAGCGGCGGTTGAACCTTTGCCATTGGTGCCGACAATATGTACGGCGGCAAAGGATCGTTCTGGATGCCCGTGCCTCTCCAGCAGAGCTGTGATCCGCTCAAGTCCGGGTTTGATGTTGAAGCGTCGTCGTCCAAAAAGCTGTGCAAGCTGCTGTGAAACTGACACGCCTACTGTCTGGTGAGCATTGCCAGAATCTGGCCCAGTGTATCGCGCATCTCCAGACGTGAGACAATCATGTCCACCATGCCGTGGTCCAGCAGATATTCTGAGCGCTGGAATCCGACCGGCAGTTTCTGGCGTATGGTCTGCTCAATCACTCGTGGGCCGGCAAAGCCGATCAGGGCTTTGGGTTCGGCAATATTCAGGTCACCCAGCATGGCAAAGCTGGCGGTGACGCCGCCGGTGGTGGGGTCGGTCAGGATTGAAATAAAGGGCAGACCGGCTGCCTTCAGCTTGGCCAGGGCAGCGGAAGTCTTGGCCATCTGCATCAGTGACAGAATCGACTCCTGCATTCGTGCGCCACCGGAGGCTGAAATGACGATGACCGGCTGCTTTTTCTCTAAACCGCGTTCAATGGAGCGGGTAATTTTTTCTCCCACCACACTGCCCATACTGCCGCCCATAAAGGCAAAGTCAAAAATGGCGATCTGGGTTGCAATAGCCTTAATGGAACCCTCAACACAGATGACAGCATCGCGGGAACCGCCTTTGGCAACCGTGGTATTAATCCGGTCCTGATAGCTCTTGGTGTCTTTGAAATCCAGAAAGTCAACCGAGGTCAATTCTGCGTCAAACTCCTGCCAGGTACCGTTGTCCAGTATCGCCTGCAGCCGTTTGCGCGGGGTGATCCGGTAATGATGGCCGCACTTGGGGCAGACCTGCAGGTTCTCTTCAATCTCTTTGGTTAGCAGAGATTCACTGCAGCCGGGGCATTTGGTCCAAAGACCTTCCGGTACCTTGACATGCTTGGTACTGCTTTTTTCAATTCCCGTTTTATCGCGTTTGAACCAGCTCATGGATATATCCTCTCAAAGGGGAAATGCTAGTGTGCAATGGCATCTTTCAGTGATTTGATCAGCCCGGTTACCTCTGTCAGCAGCTGTTCACCCTGATATTGCTCAAAGAGTTTAACAATGGCGCTGCCGACAACCACGCCATCAGCTGACGCTGCTACCTGGGCAGCCTGCTCCGGGGTTGAAATACCGAAACCGGCTACAACCGGAAGTTTAATGGCGTTCCGTATGGTTTTCAGTTCATCTTCAAGGCTGCTTGAGACCGATTGACGGGCGCCGGTAACGCCGGTAACGGTAACGTAATAGAGAAAACCGCTGCCACAGCGGCTGACCTGTTTGATCCGGGTTTGGTCAGAGGTTGGCGTGAGCAGAAAGATAATCTCAAGACCGGCAGCCTTGGCTGCAGGAAGCAGTTCCCCGGCCTCTTCCGGTGGCAGGTCAACCAGTAGCAGGCCGTCTATACCAGCCTTAACTGCGTCTTGTGCAAAGCGTTGCCAACCGTAGGAGTAGATTGGGTTGCTGTAGCCCATCAGCACAATTGGTGCTGAAACCTGGTCTCTGACACTGCTGACCATTGTCAAAACTGCTTCAAGTGTGACACCATTTGCCAGTGCCCGCTCTGAGGCGCGCTGGATGGTTGGGCCATCGGCCATGGGGTCTGAGAACGGGATGCCCAGTTCAATAACATCAGCGCCAGCCGCAGCCATACGTGGCAGCAGGGCCGCTGTGGTGGTCAGATCCGGGTCACCGGCGGTGACAAAGGTGACCAGTGCTTTGCCTCCTTGCTTGTGCAACTGATTAAAACGGTTGTGGATACGACTTTTCATATCTTGAATCCTGACATCTCTTTTTCAAGCTGATCAATCTGCTGGGAAAGGCCGGTAACGGCGCTGTTCATCACCTGTGCAGCCTGTGAAGTGGTAGCAGACGACTGACGGATATTCCCCACCATCTTGTCGATGGAACGACTATGGTCGGTTTGGGCGCCACAGGCTTCCCGAATCCGGTCAATCATCACAATAATATCTTCAGTGGCTCTGGCTATCAGGATGCTGGTTTTGCTCTGCTCTCTGGTGGAGCCCCGTACCTGCCCGGTCATTTCCCGCATCCGTTCAACCGCAACGGTAATCAGATCGCTGCCACGGCTGTGTTCCCGGGCAGAGTTGGCCATCTGCTCTACCATCTCTTCGACCTGCTCCATGGCTACCCGGATACTCTGGCTGCCTTTGGACTGCTCCACTGTTGCGCGGGCTATGGCGTCAATCTGCAGACCTGCCTGCTGAACACCGGTAACAATTTTTTCGAGCGCAGCGCCGGAGCGTTCTGATAGCTCTTCACCGGCTCCAATGGCCAGCTCAGCCATGTTAATTGCACTTACCGCGCGACCGGTTTCTTCCTGGACCCCTTTGATCACTTCGCTGATCTCGCGGGTGGATGACGAGGTCCGCTCTGCCAGTTCCTTGATCTCATCGGCCACCACAGCAAAGCCTTTGCCGTGTTCACCGGCCTGGGCTGCAATAATGGCGGCATTCAATGCCAGCAGGTTGGTCTGTTCAGCCACTTCATCAATAACTGACAGAATTGCCCCAATGTCATGGGCACGCAAGGAAAGGTGCTCCACCACTTCTGCAGTAATCTGTGAAGCCCGTCTGATCTCTTGCATACCGGCAATGGTTTCTTGAACAGATTTAAGGCCGTTGGCAGCATCGGTCTTGACTGTCTCAGAGATGATGGCCGTATCCATGGCGTTTTTTTCAACCTGACGGATAGTAGCATCCATTTCGGCCACCGAGGAGGCGGTGGTGGTTGAGGCATCCAGCAGGCTGACAATGTTATTGCCGATCCCTTTGATGGAGGTTGCCATTTCAATGACCGAGGAGCTGACTTCATCCACCGACTCTCCCAGTTTGTCCGTGTTCAGAGCCACTTCTTCAACACTGGCAGCCATTTGCAGGATGGATGACGAGGTCTCGGTTGCCGAGCAGGAAAGCTGATCAACCCCTTCTGATATTTCAAGTACCGAAGCGTTAATCAGCTCTACCGTGCGTGAGGTTTCGTTGACCGCCTCTTCCTGAATATGGGTTGCGCCCACTACCTGGCGGGCAGCGGTCTCTATGTTGCGGTCAATAACCGTGAGTTCAGCGGTGGAGGCGTTCAGTCGCGTCACAATATTGTGCAGATTCTCTGCCATGGTGTTCATGGCTGCCGCCAGATCACCTACTTCACCACAGGCCTTGATGGTAAGCCGATCCTCCAGTGAACCACCAGCCACCTGCTTTGCAAATTCAACGCAACGTTTGATCGGGCGGGTGACCGACTCGGTAATGTAGGTGGAGAGGATAGTTATCAGGGTGACTAAAAGCACGATGACTGCAACGGTTGTTATGGTTTTACTGCGGGTAATAGCGGTGATCTGTTTCTCGGTCTGGTAGACATCCCGGCGCAGGTTGTCCACCATCAGAGCGATGGTGGAGCTGAAGGAGCTGAAACGCTGTTCCTGGATGCCGCTGAGCAGGGTATTGGCACGGACCATGTCGCCACGCTGGACTGACGGGATAATCTCTTCAAGCAAGGTCTTCTTGTAATCGTTCCAGATCGCTTCAGCCTTGATAATGGCTTCACGTTTCTGTTGCGACTCAATCAGGCCCTGAACGTCATCATACTTGAAGTCAATGTCATCGGTATGGTCTTTGATTTTAGCCAGCAGTGCCTGGGCATCATTGTGATCCCGCTCTGCCATGAAGGCCAGAACCTCGCCATTTAACTGGTAGATGTCAGACTTGAGCAGGGCGATTTTTTCAAGGGCATCCTTACTGTTACGAATGGTTTTGTAGTTACTGCCATTGATTCTTACCTCATTCAACAGCAGGGCTCCCAGCACCACGACAATCAGGATGGCGGTAAATGAGACCAGTGACAACAGGAACATTCTGGTGCGTAGTTTCAAGCCGGAGCAGGTTGTGCCGGGGGTGCTATCTTCCACGGAGAATAGTTCCTTTCGAGGGTGCAGGTGCCTAAAAAGCCGTGGAACTATAGCAGAGCTGTGTAGAACAGGGCAAGCGAAAAGGGGATGTCAGGAAGAGGTAAAGAGCCCTTTGAAATGCCTGTATAGCTGCATCAGGATGGTATGTTGCCGGAATGGAGAGTTCCCCCAGACGGGCAAACAGGGTGGGATCTGCTGCTGTCGCAGAGCAGGTGCAATGACAGCAGATCCCCAGAGTCGTAAAACAGTATGGAATTTAAAACATTTTACTGGATCTTGCTGCCTTTTTCGTTCAAGGCAACTTTTTCTTTGGTCTGATCAAGTTCTTCAAGCAATGCCTGGCGAATAGTACGTAACTTTTTCAGATAGGCATCGGCCTGGGGCCCGACACCACAGTAAAACTTTTTAGCGCGGTCCATGTTGCCATCAGCGACATTCAGTTTGCTGAGCAGAGTTCGTACCGCTGCCTCAGCGCATTTTTCATCGTTGCGCATCTCTTCAGGTGTGTAGCCGTGACTACGGGCCTGCATGGGCATCAGTTGCCAGACGCCGATGGCGCCTTTAGTGGAGGTTGCTTTGGAAGAAAGACGGTGTCCTCCGGTTTCTGCCAGGGCTATTTCAGCCAGATCAAGGGGGGAAAAAGGGGTGCCAAGAGTCTTGAGGTAGCAGAGTGCAGCCAGGTTCCGCGCGCGTTCCGGGGTGGCCTGACGGGCAAAGGCCAGCTCAATAACCGGTACCTGGCGTTTGCGTTCTGCCATTGAAATCCCTTTTTCCATAACGTTGCGAATCTCTTTTTCAAGGGAAGTCTCTGACAGTTCGTGGTCAAGCGCAGCATGGGAGGCAGCTGGTTGTGGCCCCTTACTGCAGGCCATAAACAGCACGGGGCTCCAAAACAGGGCCAGACCTGCGGCTAAACAGATAATTTTTTTAATAATAGTTTGTTTTTTCATAGAGTTTTGTAGGGAAGGCTGGGCGGGTGGTGCCGGACAGGCAACCAGGGCCGGAAGTGATGGGAAGATTTGTCCGGCAAACTCCTTTCATACTGAAATTACCGGTAAAATTCTGATACCGGTTTGAAAAACGACAAAAGTCCCGCTAATTGACGCGAGACTTTAAGCTGAACCCTTAGGTTTAATTGTATCAAAGCTATAGCAAACTCAGTGCTGGTTGTCAAACTGAAATAGAACAAAGTTAATAATTACAGGCTGTTAGTTTGTTGCGAGGTCTTTCAGGGTAATGTTTCCCAGAATGCCGCGTACCTTTTGTTGTACCTGATGCCAGACCGGGTGGACGGTGCAGGAAACGTCCCGCTCGCATTCGCCTGGCTTTAGCACGCAACGATTGGGGAGGATCGGGCCTTCCACCGCTTCTACAACTTGAAGCAGGGTAATTTCTTCCGGCAGGCTGGCCAGTAAAAAACCGCCGCCGGTTCCACGGAACGACTTGACGATGCCGGTTTTGCTAAACTGCTGGAATATCTTTGCCAGAAAAGTCTGGGGCACATCCACCGCTGCTGCAATTTCACTTAAGAGTGAAATCTTGTTGGGGGGTTGGCTGGCCAGATAGACAATACCACGTATAGCGTAATCACCCTTACGGGTCAGTTCCATCATGGGAAGCTCCTAAAAGGACTTTGATGATCCCTTTATACCGTGGGCGCAAAAGACTTGTCAAGTCCTGTTGCCTGGCTGCCAGCCATGACCGTGTGGAGGCTATAGCATATCCGGTTCCGGCTCAGCCGGGGAACTAGCCTTTTTCTTTCCAAAAAACAGAGCCACCCAGACGCTGACCTCATACATCAGGTAGAGCGGGATCATGATCACAAACATGGTCACCAGATCTGAATGGAAGGCGGCCACAATCGAACTGGCCAGCAGTGCGTATTTGCGTTTGGGGGCCAGGAACTGATAGGAGACAATCCCGAAACGTGAAAGCAGCAGAGTAATAATAGGAAGTTCGGCAATCAGGCCGAACAGCAGAATCAGCCGCAGGCAAAAGTCAACGTAGGCTGAAAGAGACAACCAGCTGCGTAGTCCTTCGGTTTCGTAGGAGAGGGAAAAGTTGATGATAAAGGGCCAGATGGTGGTCAGAAAAAACATCGCTCCGATACAGAAGGCGACCGTTGCCACGGTGATAAACGGCACCACCAGTCTTCGTTCCTTGCGGGTCAGACCGGGGGCGATAAAGGCCCAAAGCTGGTGAAAGACGATCGGCAGCACCAGCACGAAGCCGGCGATTACGGAGATCTTGCACTGAATAAAGAACGGCTCAAGGGGGGCCGTGTAGTTGAGGGCATGCTGTTTCTTGGGTTTGTTCAGTTCTTTTTCGAGATTTGCACGGCCATAGATGGCTGGGTAGTGCTCTTTTAGATACAGGTAGCCTTTCTGTTTGGCCGTATCCAGGTAGGTGGTGCCGGTCAGCGGCTTTTCCATGAAGATCAGGATCTCATCGGCCAGATTCCACGCAAAGCCCATCCCGATCACCACCGCCACCACGATGATGATCAAACGTTTGCGCAACTCTACCAGATGTTCAATAAAGGGGAGAACTTTGGATGGTTCTTCAGCCATGACTACTCCTAGTGGTAATAATTGGTCAACGCTAACACAGGCCCCATAAAGGTGCAACTAGCGTCGTCGATTTCCGTTGCCGCTGGCTTTCAGTACCGGGCGTTTACCCCTGATCGGAATACGCGGATACTCCTCTGGTGCTGTGGGTTGTGCTGCTGCTACGTCTCTACGGACAACGGTATGGCTTTCCAACACAAACTCAATCCTGCGGGCCTGGGGATTGACCGCCACCACCCGTACCCGGGCAGGGTCGCCGATCCGTAGGGCACGTCCGCTTCGGCGGCCAACCAGACTGTGATGCTGCTCATCAAATGAGTAGAGGTCGTCTGACAGGGTGGAAAGGTGTACCAGGCCTTCAACAAAAATATCGGACAGCTCAACAAAGCAGCCGAACCCGGTCACCCCGGCAATGAATCCATCAAACTCCTGCCCGATCTTGCCCTGCATGAACTGCAGTTTTTTCAGCTCCACAATATCCCGTTCAGCCTCCATGGCTACCCGCTCACGACTGCTGGTATGTTCGGCAGCCTCGGAAAGGGTGCTGCTGATCCGCTCCAGCTCACGCTGTCCCTTTTTGTCTAGCGTGCCTGCCTTGCGATCCAGGGCCAGTCTCAGCAGACGATGGACAATCAGGTCAGGGTAGCGCCGGATCGGGGAGGTGAAATGGGTGTAGCAACTAGAGGCAAGGCCAAAGTGCTTCAGATTTTCTGCGGCATAGCGGGCCTGCTTCATGCAGCGCAGCAGACCGTAGTTGACCAGTCGTTCTTCCGGCTTACCTTCGGCATCGGTGATCAATTGCTGCATGGCCGATGGCTCTACCTGCTCCCCTTTCATCTCAAGGGTAAAGCCAAAGGGCAGGATAAAATCACGGAAGGCGGCCAGTTTGGTCGGGTCAGGCGGCTCATGGACCCGGTAGATGAAGGCCATATCCTGCTCTGTTACAAAACGGGCCACCGCTTCATTTGCAGCCAGCATGAACTCCTCAATCAGCTGGTGGGCCAGGTTGCGCTCGCTTTTGATGATCGCTTCGGTCTGGCCGGTCAGGCCAAGGATGATCTCCGGTTCCGGCAGGTCAAAGTCAATACTGCCCCGTTGTTTGCGCATCGCCTGCAGAATCAGGGCCAGCTCCTTCATCTGCAGCAGCATCGGAGCCAGGGAACGATCTTCTTCAAGTGCCTTTTCATCGCCATCAATGATCACCTGCTTGACCTTGGTGTAGGTCAGGCGGGCATCACTCTTGATCACACTGGGGTAAAAACTGGATTCCAGCATCTTGCCCTGCTGGTCAAAGAGCATCTCGGCGGTCATGGTCAGGCGGTCCAGGTGGGGATTGAGGGAGCAGATGCCGTTTGAGAGCCGCTCTGGCAGCATCGGAATGCAACGATCCGGGAAGTAGACCGAGGTGCCCCGTAGGTACGCCTCGCGGTCAAGCATGCTACCGGGTTTGATGTAGTGCGAGACATCGGCAATGGAGACCCATAACCGGAAATTCCGGCCTTCCGGTCGGATGGCAACGGCATCATCAAAATCCTTGGCCGTTTCTCCGTCAATGGTGACCGTAGGCAGCTTGCGCAGATCCACCCGGTCCTTCAGATCATCTTTGCTGACCTGGTCAGGTGCGGCCTGAGCCTCGGCCAGGATTTCCGGTGCAAAGGTGTGGGGCAGGGCAAATTTGCGGATCACCGTCTGTACCTCAACATCGGGATCATCGGGCCAGCCCAGGATTTCAACCACCTTCCCCTCAGGGGGGCGGCCACCCACCGGCCAGGCGGTAACCTCAATCACCACCTGTTGGCCATCAACCGCGCCGTTGACCGCATTGCCCGGTATGGTAAAAAAAGTGCCGATCCGCAGTTCTTCCGGAACCAGGGTGGCACCACGCTTGCTCTGCTGCAGGCGCCCCACGATCCGGCTGTTGGCCCGTTCAAGGATCGCCAGTACGCGCCCTTCCAGCTTGCCTCGTTGAGAGCGGCTTTTTTCGGCCCTGACCGATACCTTGTCGCCATGCAGGGCGTTGTTGATATTCTTGCCCGGAATGAAGATGTCTTCGCCACCGCTCTCCGGTTTGACAAAGCCGTAGCCATCACGGTGGATTGAAATACTGCCCTGTACGGTGCCGCTGTTGTCAGCTCCGGGCAGAGTGTAGCGGTTTCCGCGCAGGCGCAGAACCTCTCCGTTGCGTACCAGATCATCCACCAGCTGTTTCAGTTCATTTTTGATATGACGGCCACCAAAGGCGCGGAGCAATGAGGCAAAGTGCAACGCTTCAGGCTCTTCAGCCAGCAGGTTCAGGATCTCTTTTTTATGCAGGAGCATTGTGTGCGCCTTTCATCGTTGCTTGTGCGGTACTGCTGAGGGTGGTAGACTTTGCGGGCATTATAGAAGTGAATGGCAGCGAAAGGCAAACAGTGAACAGGTTACTGCTAAAAATTATGGTGAGTCTGCTGGTGCTGGTTGCTGGCGTAGCACCGGCCCTGGGTGAGCTCTGCAAGGCACCTGCGGTCTCATTACGTGCCACTGCTCCAGAGCTGTTTGAGCAGTTTGATACGTTGCTTGATGGGGTCAGGGATGGAACTTTGAGTCGGCTGGCAGCTCAGGCAGAGTTGAAACGCTTGTTGCCTTTGGTCTCTGAACAGTATCGCAAGGCCGGTGGCAAGCCGTACCAGTTCTCAGCATGGGTATTTCCGCTGGCTGGCTACGGCCCCAAGGCGGTGCCTGGACGCAGAGGTAAAGGGTTTGTGGTCAAGGGGTATGATTTCTTTACCGGTAATCGGCATGGTGGCCATCCTGCCTATGATATTTTTATTCGTGATCGCAACCAGGATGAACTGGATGACCGCACCCGACAACCGGTTGCTGTGTTGTCTATGACCGGCGGCGTGGTGGTTTCAGTAGAAACGGAGTGGAGTCCAGAAAGCAAGCTGCGGGGAGGCAAGTATATCTGGCTCTATGATCCGGCCAGTGATCTGCTGGTCTATTATGCCCACAATCGGGAGGTTCTGGTGAAGGCGGGAGATCTGGTACGTCCCGGCGACAAACTGGCAACCGTTGGGCGCAGTGGTCTGAATGCAGCAAAAAAACGCTCTCCCACCCACCTGCATATGACGGTGCTGAAAGCCAATCAGGGGGAGCCGAAGGCCGTGCGCTTCTGGCAGGAGTTGGCCCTGACAAAAACCATCCTATGTAACTAGACGAATTCGTGGGGTCTGATGGCGGCAAAAACAAAACGGGTTAGCCGTATGAGCTAACCCGCTGTTTTTGTTTGGAGGCGACGGGCGGATTTGAACCGCCGAATAAAGGTTTTGCAGACCTCTGCCTTACCACTTGGCTACGTCGCCGATGTAACTTTGAAGAATTGTTTTTATACATACTATTGAGTGATGCTGTCAAGATTATTTAAATTTAATCGCCACGCCAGCAGCACGGTATTCTGTGGCAGGAAAAGCGGGAAACATGACAATGGTGATTTGGCAACTGGTGACTTCAGGAAAAATAAGGGCGTCTGCTCCCATTTTCTGGGCCTCTTCACGTAAGGATTTTATGCCCCATTCCTGGAGCTTCGGATCAAGCTTTAAGTCGTAATCAGTAAAGTAGACTTCTCTGGTTATCTGGATTCTGCCAAGCTTTTCATAAGGGCGCAAAATTTCGTCCTGGGCCAGAACTGGTGGCAGATCCTTCATGTCCGGTTTGGTTGTTGGTATGGCGGAGCAACCGACCAGTAGCGCCAGTAGGAGTGCCATAACACAGATGCGCAGAAAACTGACAGTTGTCATTGCCGGGTTCCTCCAGTGTCTTGGTTTATATTCAGACAGTAACAGGATGCTCGATGACTGTCTAGCTTACAGCAACAGCATTTTCGCTCTGGACAGCCAGTATTCACCATGTTAAAAAAACAGATTCTGTCGTGGAGCAGATACAGATTTCATGGTGAAGGAGTAGAAATATGTCGGGCCATAATAAATGGAGTACCATCAAGCACAAAAAAGGTGCTGCAGATGCCAAGCGAGGCAAGATCTTTACCAAAATTATCAAGGAGATCTCGGTTGCGGCAAAGCTGGGTGGCGGTGATCCGGCAGCGAACCCTCGCCTGCGAACAGCTATTGATAAAGCCAAGGGCGAAAATATGCCCAAAGATAATATTGAACGGGCCATTAAAAAAGGCACCGGCGGTATGGAGGGGGTTGTCTACGAAGAGATCATCTATGAGGGCTACGGCCCAGCCGGTGTTGCGGTGCTGGTTGAGGTGATGACCGACAACCGTAATCGTACCGTCTCTGAAGTGCGCAGCATCTTCACCAAGTGCAACGGCAATATGGGTGAGGCCGGCTGTGTGGCCTGGATGTTTGATAAAAAAGGGTTGATCAGCTATGACAAATCGCTTGATTTCGATCAGCTGTTTGAGGCAGCCCTTGAAGCAGGTGCCGATGATGTGGTTGAAGAAGATGAACAGATTGAGGTGTACACGGAGCCGTCCAGCTTTATAGAAGTGAGGGATGCGCTTGAGGCAAAAGGCTTTAAGCCGCAGAATGCCGAGGTGACCATGATTCCGCAAACCCAGGTGGCGCTTGAGGGTAAACAGGCGGAAAGTATGCTGAAGATGATGGACCGGCTTGAAGATTGTGATGATGTCCAGAACGTCTATGCAAATTTTGATATATCAGCGGATGAAATGGAAAAGATGATGTAACCGGAAGGGGGCTTTTAGCCCCCTTTTTTGCAAGGAGGCGGCTATGGAAAAGGCAACCTTTGCAGCAGGCTGTTTCTGGGGCGTGGAAGAGGCGTTTTACGACGAAACGGGCGTTGTAGCCACCAGGGTAGGCTATACCGGTGGTACGCTTGAAGCTCCTACCTATCAGCAGGTCTGCAGTGGCACCACCGGCCATGCCGAGGCGGTGGAGGTGACTTTTGATCCTGCAAGGATCAGCTATGAACAGCTGTTGAAGATATTCTGGCAATCCCATGATCCAACGCAACTGGACCGTCAGGGGCCAGATGTCGGTAGTCAGTATCGTTCAGTCATTTTCTATCATACTGATGAGCAACGAATCCAGGCTGAGACCTCCCGAGAAGCCCTTGATCTTTCAGGACGCTACCAGCGTTCAGTGGTGACTGAAGTGGTTCCTGCGGCTACTTTCTGGCAGGCAGAGGAGTACCACCAGAAGTACCACAAGAAAAACGGCGGAGGCTGCGGTTTTTAGTGCGGGTTCTAGGTATTGACCCTGGTTCACGTATTACCGGTTATGGTCTGGTGGAACAGCACGGCAGCCGACTGGTTCATCTTGATAATGGTGCCATCTTTACTGACAAAGCCAACAGCTTTCCTGACCGACTGCGTCTGATCTTTGAAGGACTCAGCCGGGTAATCAGTGAGTTTGCACCTGATGTGATGGCGGTGGAGGACGTCTATGTCTCCGAGAACGTTCGTGCAGCACTTAAATTAGGTCAGGCACGGGGGGTAGCCATTGCTGCTGCTGTCCATGCCGGGCTGCCGGTTTTTGAGTACACGGCTTCACAGGTAAAGCAGGCGGTGGTTGGTCAGGGCAGGGCAGGCAAAGATCAGGTGCAGAAGATGGTTAAAGCGCTTTTGGGCCTGCCTGAGATTGCTCAGGCTGACGCCTCGGATGCTGTTGCGGTTGCGATCTGTCATATCAACTCATATCAGTTGCGTCTGCAGGCCGGCCCTGCGGTAGTAACATCTCGTCGTACCAGTTCCTGGAGGAATTACCGCCCATGATTGCACTGTTAACCGGTCTGATTGCCTATAAGTCACCGGATCATGTCATACTTGATGTCCATGGGGTCGGCTACCGGGTCATGATCCCCTTTTCAACCTATTATGAACTTCCTGAAGAAGGAACTGCCACCCTGCATATTCATACCAGTGTGCGTGAGGATGCCATTCTGCTCTATGGCTTTCGTACCCGTACGGAAAAAACTTTTTTTCAGTTGCTTATCTCGGTGTCTGGCATCGGCCCCAAACTGGCGAGGGATATCCTCTCCAATATCCAGCCCCCGCAACTGGCTGCCGCCCTGCTGCAGGGTGATCTGCATAAGCTGTCCGCTATACCCGGCATCGGCAAGAAGACTGCTGAACGGTTGGTGCTGGAGTTGAAGGACAAGGCAGGCAAACTGGATAGCGGCAACAGCCCGGCGGTTGATTCGGTGGGACGGTCACTACCTGAAAATACCGTTTTGGACGATGTTTCCTCAGCACTCCTGAATCTTGGTTATAAAGATGTTCAGGTGAGAAAAGTCTTGGCTGAGCTTGATTGTGCAGGATCTGCTTCGGTTGAAGAGGTGTTAAAACAGGCACTGAAGATCTTGATGAAATAACAAGGGGAGGCGCTGCCTCCCCTTGGGTATTTTGTTATCTGCTGAACCCGTTCTAGTCCAAGAGCATTGCGTTGACCCGGGCCCTGACTTTCATCCCTTCCTTGATTGAAGCTCCGCCTTTTTCAAAGTAGCGACCGGAGATGCTGCCATCTTCAATCTGCAGCTCTCCCATGCTGGCCAATACCTGATTGCTGTCGTCAACTACTTCAATGGCCTGCTGCTTCTTGGGTACTTTGCGCAGTTTTGAGGTGTTGATCTGCACATAGACGATCCTGCCGTTTATCCGGCTGATACTTCCCATCTCATAACTTGGGTTGAAGCCCATGCCCAGACGGTCAGCAGCCGCCCTAAAACCGACAGTAACGGCACGCTTGAAAAATTCCTGCTTTTTTTCAGCCGCCATGACCTCTCGTTTGGGAATCTTGCTGTCCAGCTTGCGGTCGTCGCTGTAGGACTTTACCAGTTCAATCTGTCCCTTGGCATTCATCAGCTTGACATCAAGCCGTACCCTGGCCTTGAAGGTAACCAGCTTGCGGGTCGGGTCCATGTTCATGGGGGATTCAAATGAATTGAGGCTCTCAATCCGTGGTTCAATGATATAGGTTTCCTGATCAGAGGCGTTCATCAGTACCTTGGTAAACCGTTTGGTGTTGGCAAGCTGGGCCTGGACATCATTCATAAGCTCGTCAGTCATCTCTGATGATAACTGACGGCTGAACTTTGAACCAAGGTCCTGTTTCAAGCCGATTGAATCAAGGTTAACCGGTTCCAACGCCATGGTTGTTACCTGCTGCGCCTCGGTGACATAGACCGTCTGTGGGGCGGTTGCACAGCCAAAGGGGAGCAGAGCAACCAGACAGAACCCTGCATAACGAAGATAGCGATTCATGACATGCTCCTTGGGTTAAAAAACTCAGGCAGCTTACTTTTGTTGCTCAAGAGCTGCCAACTGGACCATCGTGTCTGTGGCCGGGAACATGGCCGCAATCAATTCCATTTTTTTTGCATCCTGGTCGCTGAACTCAACCGGTTGGCCGGCAAAGGCCAGTATCAGTTTCGGTTCAAGCTGCTGTAGTGTTGCTTCGGCCAGCTCAATTCGGCGCAAGGCCTCTTTGGTTTTTTGCTCTGCTGCCGGCTCATCCTGCTTGATCTGGTACTTTCCCTTGATCTGCTGGTACATGGTCTTGTAGACGGTGTACTGTAGCCCCAGGTTGTCCTTGTAGATTCCCAGAGAGTTCAGCACCATCTTGATGCGTGGGAACAGCATGGCGGCATTGTAGAAACCTCTGGCACCCTTAAACTCGTTTTGGATGTTGGGAAAGGCCCGAATGCCGTTTACCACGGCGCAGCCAATCTTGACCATGGCCGCCATGGAGTAATCAGCGCCATTAACGGAGGCGGTGTAAACCTTGTTAGCCAGTCTGCCGTAAGTCTTTTCCATGGTGGCCATATCTTCGGTCTTTTCCTTCAGGGCCGCCTCAATAGTCTCGTCCTTCAGGGCAGGATCTTTACAGGCCGCCTTTTTGACCTCTTCACCTACTTCGGCACTGGCCTTGCGCAGGAAGGCATCACACTGGGTGTAACCCCGGGCTGTCAGGGCAATCTCGGCTTCAAGCTGCAGCATCTCCTTGCGGTTGTTGGCTACCACGCCATAGGCCATTAAGGGGTTACGGTAGACATATTCGTGGACGGTTTCCGGTTTTTTGCGGTAGCCCAGTTCATTGTAGTAGATGTCTTGCGGACGGTTTTTGAAAAACGCCACATCTTCTTTGCTAAGGGATTTGTTCAGGAACTCTTCCCGCTCTTTTAAGAAGATGTACAGGGCGCTGGTGGGGCGGGGAAAGCCGGTCTGAGGATCGATCTCAAGCGGCACTGTTACCCCCTGTGAGGCACCAAACAGGGAGAGTCCCATCTTGAGGGCTGCCGTCCCGGAGGGGGCGCCTTGCAACTCATCGGGCCAGGTATCCTGCTCTGATAAGGGTGACTGCAATAGCACCCGGTTTGAAAGCCTGATGGAAAGGGCTGCTGATTCAAACGAATCAAGAGCCGCCATGACCGTTGGGTTCATGGATTCAACCCCACACTCAAGCGCTGACATGCCGGTGGCACAACCGGACAGGCTGCTGGTTGCCAGAGCCAGCAGGGCAGCCAATACCATATAGTTAATCTGTTGCAGGCGCCTCATAGAAAAAAACCTCCAAATAGGTATGTGTGAGTTGCTTATTTAAAAACCACCTTGTTACCCTGGATTTCAGGGTTCCAACGCTTTAACTGCGCGTCTTTTTCAAAATTATCGATCAGCAGGTCAACCAGATCGCTGATCTTGCCAGCATAGTAGAGGTCAACCACCATGTCGCCTTTACCACGGTTTTTCTGGCTGACGTTTTTCAGCCCTTTGATGTCTTCGTTGAACATCTTGAGTAGTTTACGCTCCAGCTTGTAATTGCCGGAAGTAGGCATAACCACCTCAAAGCGGGCGCCCCGGCGTTCCTGAGTCAGGGTCTTGGTGTTCAGGGCGTTGACAACCTCGCTGGCAAACTTCTTGCCGCCGGCAATGGCAGCCAGACGAATGGCGGCCTTTGCTTCGTCTTTAGAGGCACGGGCGGCGCCGTCAGGGTTGCCTTCCCACATCAGATCACGGCTGGACAGGCTGACGGTCTTGCCGGTCATCATGGCGCGGTAGACATAGGCAGAGCCACTGGGGGCAACGCTGACATCGACCTTGCCCAGTACCAGCCATTCACCCTTATCGGCCAGCTGGTCGGCAATTTTATTCATATGCTGGACCATCTTGTTATAATCTGCTTCTTCAGTCAGTGCTGAGTGAACCGCTTCGTCGTCTGAGTCAATCACGGTGTATTCGGCGGCAGTCAGGCTGCGGCGTACTTCAGCCCGGACGTTATCCAGGATCATCGGGGCATCGCCGGTATCCATCTTGCCGGGGATGATCATGACCACGATCCGACGCTCCTCATTCTTGCCGGTTACGGCTCCCTGGCGTTTCAGGTAGGCCCGCACCGCCTCCTCATTGATGGTGATTTTGATCTTGGCTTTCAACTCCTTGGAAAACATCCCTTCAACACTGCTGTCAAGAATTTCAAGGTCCTTGATGTATTTTTCATCGCCGGTCAGGTTCAAGGTTGCAGCCCGGTCAGGGTAGACATCACGCAGGTAGTGTTCCAGAGCCTGTTCGCGGCCGCGCTGTTCTGCCTTTTTGCGGGCGGTGTATTCATCGTCATCTACTTTGACGGTGACAATCTCGGTATAGGTGCGTACTTCGGCAGCAGCCAGAAGCGGCAGC
The DNA here is from genome assembly GCA_964576485.1 of uncultured Geobacter sp. GTDB lineage: Bacteria > Desulfobacterota > Desulfuromonadia > Geobacterales > Pseudopelobacteraceae > Trichlorobacter. Next base: position 26,141 of record CAZNWF010000005.1, read on the forward strand.
AGTACCAGCCCCAGAGTAATCATAATCAACAGGATACGTTTCATTGGTACATCCTCCTATGGGAGTGTAAGTAGCGTTACTGGCGTTTCCAGGTGCTGCGGGCGCCTTCAGAACGAATTAGCTTCAGTGTCCAGCCCAGCTGTTTGCCGGTCTTGTTGATGGCGCTCTTGACCGCATCGGCGCTGCTGCCAGACTTGATTTCAAAGGTGGTCTTGCCACCGCCCGACTCCCGCTCACGAATATTCTCCATGCCGGGAACTGCCTTGAGGACATCTTTAAAAGCGGTCACCTCATCCACTTCAGCAACACCGTCCAAGACAATGATGAAGGTGCCAGCGCCGGATTTTTCACGTTTCCAGCTTTTTTTGATGGAGTCGATCATCACATTGGCAATCTTGTGTCCGACATCTTTAGCAGAACGGTAGAGTGCTTCCTGTAGAGTACTTGCGGAAGAAGTGGATTCCACATCCTTGCTGGCAACCACCCGTGAGGTACTGGGGTTGATCAACTGGGCACGCAGAAAGATCCTGGCGGCACCGCCGCTGAACTGCCAGTATCCCTGGCGACCGACGCCAACGGTTTGGTAATACAGCACCAGGTCGGCGTTGTACTTAAGTCCGTAAAGGGCGGCCTTGTTGGCATCAAGGTCCATTTCGTGGGTTTCTGCCACCTGCAGGGAGAACGTCTGGGCGGAGGTCTTGTCGATGACATCAAAGCCTTTGTCGGCCAGCACTTCAACAATCGCCCCGTAGGAATTGTCGAAGAACGCCTCCAGGTCAGCACGGGTACTTCCCAGTGTGCCACCCTGGGGCAGATTGGGGTTGTAAAGTACCATGATGCGGGGATTGCCCATGGCATCCTGCATCAGTCCCAGTGCGTTAATCTCATTTTCAAGCGCCTTCAGATTAACTTCAGCGGTCAGTTGCAGTTCATAGCCAGCCCCGGTAAATTCAGGCTCCCCTTTTTGCACCAGTCGGGCCAGCTTCCTGGTCTTGCCTTTCAGGGCACCGGCGATCTTTTGCTTGTTTTTCTTGACGGTCTCTTCATCCAGAATCTGTTTTACTGCCATGTCAATGGCGCTGTTCAGGCCGCTTACCACCGCAGCATCTTCAGACATGCCGCGACCGGTTGCCGTAAACTGGTCAGCGAGAGCAAAGCTACAAAGGGCAAGCAGGATTGATACGGCAAGTAAGGTGATCCGTTTCATGGTGTCCCTCCTACTGTTTCTTCCAGGTACTTCTGGCACCTTCGGCACGGATCTTCTTCATGCTCCAGCCCAGCTCTTTGGCTACACGGATAACGTCACGGTCAAGCTGGTCACGCTTGCCCTTATACGTGGCTTCAAAGGTGGTTTTGCCGCCACCTGATTCAACTTCCTTTGCGCCGGTAGCCAGGGGGAATTTCTCAAACATTTCAGTGAATTTGGCGATCTGCTCAGGGTCATCCACGCCATCAATAATGATGGTGTACATGGCACCGTTCTGTTGCTGGTCCATCCAGTGTTTCTGCAGCACATCGATCATAGGATTAACGATTTTTTTGCCACCTTCGCGGGCTGCCTTTTCCAGGGCCTGCTCTACGGTCTGACCCATACCGGCCTGCTCAACCTTTTTGCTGGTAATGACCTGTGAACGGGTGTTGTCGATCAGCTGGGTTTTGACGTTGACCAGAACGCTCTTGCCGATGGCCCCTTCACGGACCACGCCACTTACATTGTAGAACAGGGTGTATTCTGCGTGGAATTTGAGGCCATAGGCGGCTGCCTTATTAAGGTCAACATCAATCTCATGGGTCTCTGCCTGCTGCATGGAGAAGCGTTCGGCAGAAGCCTTGTCAACCACCCGGAACTGCTTGTCGGTCAATGATTCAACAATACCGTTGTAGATCTCTTCGGTGAACTCCTTGTCCTTAAAGAGCTTGTCCTTGGACTTGTTGCTGAAGGCCACCAGAATGCGTGGGTTACCCACCACAGCATTTTTGCGCAGGATGGTCAGTGCATCAATGTCACCCTTGATCAACTTGTTATCAACATTGGCAGAGATGGTAATAACGACTCCATCGGCAGTTTTTTCTTCTTTAATGATCTTGTAGCTGGTGACATAGCCTTTGCTGTGGGAAAGGATCTTGTCATCAACCAGGGCGGAGTCAACGACAGTGGTGTCTGACTTGATAAAGGTGCCGACCCCTTGTTCAACGGCACGACGCATGGCTGTTGCCAGTGCCACATCCTTTGCCGGGCCTTCTCCGGTGGCGGTTACTGTTGCAGCAAATGCCGCGCTTACACTAAGAAGCATTAAGCCAAGTACCAATACCAGAATTCGTTTCATAATCTTCCTCCTATCGGATTTTCCAGGTGCTGCGATTGCCTTCTGATCTGATTTTCTGAAGTTGTATTCCCTGCTGGGTAGCCAGCCTGAGTAGTTCTCGTTCAAGCAGGTCACGCCTGGTCTTGCAGATGATTTCCAAGGTTGCCTTGCCGCCACCAGCCTCGACCTCTTTTACGGCAGCAACCGCCTGATTTTTTTCAAGCAGCATGGCAAGACGTCCGGTCTGGGCTTCACGGCCTTCAAAGACCATGGTGACCGTGCGGCCTTCATTGCCATTTTGCACCATATGTTGTTCAAGGCCTTTGGATAACAGCTCAGTCAGTTTTTTTCCAGCGCTTCTGGCAGCCTTATCAATGGCATCTTCAGCCGTGTGTCCACCGGATGATGCTTCAGCCAGCTTGGCGGAAATGATCCGAGCACCGGTGTTATCAACAATCTTGGCGCTGACCCGTACCAGTGCACCGATCCCTTTTTCCGGGTCCTTCACAATAGTAGAGGTTTTAAAGTGGATAGTATATTCGGCTAAAAAGGTGAGGCCATAGGAAGCAGCTTTATTCAGGACCGGATCAATGTCATGGGTTGCGGCAATCTGCATCGATGCCTTTTCTGCTGCAGCCCGGTCTACTACCCGATAGCCCCGGTCAGTCAGATATTCCACCATGCTGTCATAGACACCGGCCTGTGCAGCCTGTTCTTTTTCTGAGGTAGTGCCACCAACGGCACGAATCAGTAATAGCCTCTCACCGTCGGCAGGCTTTGTTGCCGCGACTACCGTCGTCAGTGTTAAAGAGAAGCAAAAAAAGGTTAATAAGATCAAACGCACGGTTTTGGTCCTTTGTGTAGAGTACCTTTCAGCATAGCAGAAAATAAGCGCAGCGCAACTTACCAATCATCAGAGGAGCCACCACCGTCAAAGTCTCCTCCACCACCCGAAAAACTGTCGTCACTGGATGATGAGCCGCCTCCGCCGCCACCGTAGAAAATGGTTGGCCCCCCCCAGCCCCCGCCGTATCCGCCGCCATTACCACCATTGGCATTAAAGAGGCGCATTAACAGGCTGATCAGAAAGCCGGCTGCACCTCCCAAGAGTGCAAGAATACCAAGTTTCCAGAGTACCGCTCCCAATCCTATGCCTGCGGCCACCGGCAGGCTCACGCCGCCAGCGAGGACACCGGCAGTACGGGATGATGATCCTGCAACAGCGGTGATAACCAGGCCAGCCAGCAATAAAATGATAAAGAGTCCGGTTTTGCTGCTATTTTTCTTTCCGGTAGCCTTTCTCTCAGTGGCAGTTGCTTTAAACTCCCCCTTGGTGGCCTCAATAATAGCTCCCAGTCCGGCACTGATTCCCTGATCCGGGTTGCCAGCCCGCAGACCAGGAGCGATCACATTACGGATAATCTGCCCGGCAGTAATGTCAGGCAAGACCCCCTGCAATCCGGTGCCCACCTCAATTCTTATCTTGCGTTCCTTCTTGGCCAGAATCAGGATCACACCGTTACTTTTGTCCTTCTGACCAATTTTCCAGGCCTCGGCCACCCGGATGGCAAAACTGTCGATAGCATCACCCTCCAGTGAAGGGATTGTTAGCAGCACCACCTGGTTGGTGGTTTCCTTTTCAAAGGAAGCCAGTTTTTGATCCAGTGAACGGGCTGTTGCCGGTGAAAGCATGTCGGCATAGTCGTTAATTCTGCCTTTTAAAGGTGGAGCATCAAGGGCAGAAGCAGACTGTGTCAGACATGCCAGCAAGGTTACAAGCAGTAGCAGTGGTTTGAATATAGTAAAACGCATACAGACCTCGTATCTGCCTGGTTAAAATTTCACTTTGGGTGCTACTTTGGCACCTTCTTCTGCTTTGAATGGCTCTTTGCGCTTCAGGTGTAACAGCATTGAGTTGGTCATGCTGTTTGGAAAGGTTCGGATGCTGGTGTTGAACACCTGTACGGTCTTGTTATACCGCTCCCGGGCCACATTAATCCGGTTTTCAGTCCCTTCCAGTTGTTTCTGGAGGTCGAGAAAGTTCTGATTTGCTTTCAGGTCAGGGTACTTTTCTGCCACCACCATCAGTCGGGAGAGAGCAGAGGACAGCTCACCCTGATTCTGCTGGAACCTAGTCAGGGCCGTAGGATCATTGATGACCTCTTTGCTTAGCTGCATACTGCCAACCTTTGCCCGTGCCTCGGTAACCGCCTTAAGAGTTTCTGCCTCATGCTTGGCGTATCCTTTTACCACCTCAACAAGGTTGGGAATCAGGTCGTTCCGGCGCTGGTAGGAGGATTCTACATTGCCCCAGGCGGCGATCACGGCCTCTTCATTGGCTTGCATGGTGTTATAACCGCAGCCCGAGAGGGTGGAGATCAGCAGCAGTCCAAGAAGATAGAATAGTACTTGTTTCATACAGGTGCCTCCTCGTTATGTTCACTACCGGTGTCAGAAAATTTCAGCTTCATGACAGTTAATAGCAGATTGCAGATCAGCGGGGTGATGTTTGCAAGGATCAGCGGTGTATCGCCTATCAGCATACCGTAGATCAGCCACAATGCAACACCGAGAGATAGCAGTAGTGGTTGCCAGATGGAAAGATCGCGTGCATGACGGCTGCGCCATGTTTTTATGACCTGCGGCAGCGCAGCAATACTGGTGAGTAATCCGGCAATCAAGCCGATCAGGGTGGGGGTCATGTGGATTTTTTCCGGTCGCTGAAATCACCAGCTGCCCAGTCAATCTGGGATAACATGCCACGCAGGATGGCAACTTCCCGGCTGTCAAGCCCGGCCCTGAAAAATACCCGGCGCAGAGAACGCATAATATGATCAGGATTTTGGGGGTTCAGATGTCCAATCCGCAGCAGGGTGTTTTCCATGTGGGAGAAAAGGGGCTCAAGTTCGCCCGACGGTGCCAGTGCACGTTGTGTTGAGTCCGTTTCGGTAGCAGCGGCATTAAATAGTTCATAACAAAAAATCAAGGTAGCCTGGGCGAGGTTGAGTGAACCATACTCGGAGTTTGAGGGGATGGTTGCCTGAAGGGTGCACAGAGAAAGTTCCGCTGTGGAAAGTCCATGGTCTTCTCGGCCCAGTACCAGTGCTGCAGGTCCTGGTGCTTGCAATAAGGCCTGGGCAGCTTGCGGGGGGCTGAGCAGTTCCTGGCGGTATTTGCCACTGCGCCGTGTGGTTGCAACCGATACGCTGATATCTGCCAGGGCATCAGACAGGGAATCAAACAGTTCGGCCTGTTCCAGCAGATCTTTGGCGGAGACCGCGAATTTGAACGCTTCAGGATGAAGGTGTTCGCAGCCTGCTACAAGACGCAGGCGTGAAAGCCCCATATTTTTCATGGCACGGCAGACCATGCCAATATTGCCCGGTGACTGTGGGCCAACCAGAATGACGGAGACTGCATTAAGAGAACGCTGCATAAAAATGTGTCGTGTGCCGGTTAGACCGACAGGCGTCCGGCTAGCTCCGAACGCATCAGGTCAACCATCTCTTCTATTTTTGCATCAGGGTCAATGTCAGGAGCCTGTGCTGCCATGGCAGCCAGAAAGGCGGTGGCCTTCTGGCTGTCACGTAGTGCAGATTTGCCCCCGATTAAATCGATCAGGCTGTCAACCAGATCGGCTCCCTGACGGCCCAGATAGGCCTTGGCTATTTCCTGCAGGTCATCGATTATTTCTGTTAACTGTGCGTCATCATGTTTACTGACGTCGGATTGTTGGGAAGGTATGGACTCTTCAGGTGCAGGTGAAGATACAGGGGCTACTGAAGCGGTAGAAGCTGCAGGAACAGGTGAAGCTGCAGGAACAGGTGAAGCCGCAGGAGTCTGGCTGACCGTGTGACGACTGAGTGATGCCTGCCAGAGTCGATCAATATTCAGAGTTTCCAGGAAATTGTGCTGGAGCAGTTCTTCGGCTGATGGCGTGCTGCGTATTTCAACCCTGGCGTCAGGCAGGGCTGCAACCCGTTCTGATTCGGTTGGGGATGATTCGATCTCCCTTGCCGCATCGTGGTAAAAACCGATTGGTGCTCCTTCCTTATAAAATATCATGGCACTACGTTCAGAGGTTGAAAACAGTATGGTTCCGTTTAATGCTTGAAACTTCATCTGGTTCAAAACGTTTTTAAGGTCCAGGTTACTGACCTGTTCCGGTTTGAAGATAACCGTGCCATGCAGCAGGGCTTGGGTGCAGACCGCAAGATCAACCGTCATGCGGTAGACGTTGATGACCCCCCCTTCGAGGAGTGTATGGGTGAAAAGACTGGTAAATGCTTCAAAACCACTTTTCCGGCTGGTCCCCTCAAGCATGAGAGCGCTGATCAGGGAGCCTTTAATGAATATAAAGTATCCTTCAGAGCTGTTCGAACCGTAGCCGAGATATCCGGTAAAACCGCCAGCCCCCATTTTTTTCATAGCATCAGGCAGATTGACTTTTTGTACCGACAGGTTTTCATAAAGTGGGTTGGAACGTGGCAAGATCAACATGGTGCTCTCTCGCTTCATGTAAGATAATGGGATGGCGTAAAGCGTTTCTTAATAGGTACTGTATTTGGCGATCAGTGTCAAAGGATTATCAGGGGGCTATATTGCGCTGAACTGTATGTGAAATTAGTCATATACGCCTTGACAGGGGGTAGACGATACATTATGTTTACAGAATTAATGCCTGCCTAGACGCAGATTATGGACTTAGAGGATTTTTCGTTGAGTAAAAAAGATAAACTACTTACTGATGCCCAAAAGTTACTGCAGAAAGGGCAAACTGACAAGGCTATTTCCTGTTTTCAGGAGGCTTTGACGGTGGACCCCGGTGATCTGCGGGTACGACAGCGTCTGGCCGAGCTGCTTGCTAAGTCCAGGCGTGTTGATGATGCTCGCAAGGAGCTGGAAACCATAGGCAGGAATCTGACGGCAAACGGCTTTTATCTGAAGGCAATTGCTGTCTATAAGCAGATTGAAAAACTGTTTCCTGATGATATCGGTGTCGCCCTGACCCTGGCATCACTGAATGAGAAACATGGTCTCTCTGCCAATGCTCTTGCTGAATATAAACGTGCATATGATCACTATGAAACGTTGCAGAATCACGCTGAGGCCCTCAAGGCGCTTGAGGCGATGCAGCGAATAGATGCCCATAACCCCAACATTAAGTTGAAATATGCCGAGGTGCTGTTTCAGCAGGGGAAATTAGAGGAATCGCAGGATGCGTTCAGGTCGCTGGGACTGCTTCTGGTAGAACGTCGCGACGACGCTGCCTTTGGGCGTCTGGCAATGCGTCTCTCTCAACTGTTTCCTGATAAATCTGACTTTACCTGTTCCGTTATAGAGCAAAAGATCAACGATGGCAGTGCTGAACAAGCTGCTGCTGTATTGCAGTCTCTGATCAAGGCTGACCCCCAGCGCTTTCCTGCCTGGCGTCATTTGGTTATGGCATATCGTGCGCTTGGCAATACCAGTCGTATGAAGACGATCTGTCAGCATTGTATCAAGTTATTCCCTGCAGAACTGTTTCCCCGTGAACAGTTGATTCGCTGTCTCCTTGAAGAACAGGACGCTGAGGCCGCCCTTACCGTGCTGGATGAGTCTGAACAGCTTTTTCTGAAGACCGGTGCTGCAGAAACTCTGCGGACGTTTTATCTTGCACTGAATGATCTGGTGCCGATTAATATCCGTATTCTGAAGGGTTGTGCCAGAATTTGTGAAGCAGCCGGACATAGTGAAGAAGCCGCTTCCTATGCAGCCAAGATCGGTTCGCTGGCTGGGCTTGGTGGTCAGGTTGCCGCTGCCGTTCAGAATAGTCTGCCTGAGCCGGAACCAGAAGAAAACCTGCCGGAGTTTGAATCTGAGCTTGAACTACTGGTCCCCGGACTTGCTGAAGAGGTTGTGGATGAACCAGTTTCTGAAGTTGGCCCGCGTGAGCTGGATATCAGTGATTCTATTGGTACCGGTGCGTCACAGGAGTCTGACTTTTACGAGATCGAGGTTGAGCTTGACGATGATCTTGGTGGTCCTGCGCCGGCTCCTGCTGATACCTGGTTTGAAACTGTCAACGATATCTTTGATACTATTAAGACGCAAACCGGTAAGGTCCGTTTTGGTGAAGGAATGGATAACGGAGATGCTCAGTCCCAGTATGATCTTGGTTTGGCGTTCCATGAAATGGGGCTGTATGATGAGGCTATTAACTCCTTGCGACAGGCCGCAGAAGACCCCGATCGTCGGGTGAGTTGCCTGATTCTGCAGGGGGCATGCCTGCGTGACAAGGGAGAATTGCAACTTGCCGAGAGTGCCTTGCGCGCGCTACTTGCTTCACCGGCATTAACCGTCAAGGATAGCTGCGCCCTCAAGTACGAACTTGCTCTGACCTGCACGGCATTAGGCAGGAGCGATGAGGCCTGGACGTTGTTGGGTGAGGTGGAACAGCTTGATCCTGCCTACCGCGACGTCTCTGCCCGTTTGCATGATGCCTCAGAAGGGAAAACAGTTGGCGGGCTTGATTTTAGTGAGGATGAACTGCTTGATTTTGAGCTTAAATAGCACTGCCTTCTTGCCGTAACCTGCTTTTAAAGCCCTTTCACGTCTCTCGTGTCAGGGCTTTAACATTGCAATTTACTGGACAACGGGTGCATCAGGAGTTTCCAGAGTTACTTTGGTGGCGGTTGGCGGCTGTTTTCCAGATATTGCCAATATTGATAATGTCCAGCAGGTCGTGTGTCATGAGCTCCTCTGCACTGACGGTGGTATACATATCAAGCTTGGCAGCGGGGTCCTGTGTCAGTTGCTGGGAATCTCCCGGGGACATCTCAATTTCCTGGGAGCCGTCATGGAAAAAGCCCAGCGGGTCTCCTCCCTTGTAAAAAATCATGGCAGAGCGTTCCTGAGTGTAAATGCGCAGGCAGCAGTTCAACTGTTCATTTTTGACCCGTTCAAGCAGCGCCTTGATATCAATCAGTGTGAGATCCTGAGCGCGGTAGCGTGCTTCTCCATGGAGCAGGGCATGAATACACATGGTCAGGTCAGCGGAGAGGCGATAGACGTTCAGCGTACTACCGGTGCTTTCCAACATCTTTTCAGCCAGTCTGCTGATCCCCTCAAAGTCATTCAGGTGTTCACGTTTATCATTTTCAAAAATAACACTGATCAGTTTGCCTGATTCAAACACCAGAATGCCAAATGCATCAGAAAAGGTCAGGCTGGCATAACCGGTAAAGCAGCCATGGGCAAGCTTGGTGACTACGGCATCAAGCTGTAGTTCTGATGCATCAAGGTTTTCAAAAAGGGGGATGCCCTTCGGGAGACGAAACATGTAATTGGTCCTCCTGACAAATCAACATAACAGATGGTACATATGGATCATAAACGTACGATACACAGTGCTGAAAGTCAAAAGATTGTTTGAAACTACATGGGGGGAGATACGCAGATAAGCAGCTTCCCCCATGGCGGCATGATCCGCCATGGGGGAAGGAAAAAACTAGCTGTGGCGTCCCTGGGCATCAACAACTGCAATAGCTGCCATATTGACGATGTCGCTGACATCATCGCCCCGTTGGAGGACATGCACCGGCTTTTGCATCCCCATCAAAATAGGTCCGATCGCTTCTGCGCCACCCAGACGGGCCAGTAGCTTGTAAGCGATGTTGCCGGAGTTGAGGTCCGGGAAGATCAGGACGTTGGCGGTTTGCTTAAGCTTTGAGAAGGAGAAGTGATCCAGCAGTTCCTGTACCACTGCCGTATCGGCCTGCATCTCACCATCAATGATCAGGTCAGGCTCACGCTCCTTGACGATCTCGACGGCACGCCGTACCTTGTCTGAGAGAGGGTGGCGGACAGAGCCGAAGTTAGAGAATGAGAGCATCGCTACCCGCGGATCAATGTCGAACACCTTGACGTTTTGGGCTGCCAGAATGGCTGTTTCAGCCAGTTCTTCGGCGGTCGGGTCTATTTCAACCGTGGTATCAGCCATGAAGTAGACCCCCTTTTTAAAGACCATCATGTACATGCCGTGTACCGAGGCAAGGTTTGGCTGTTTGCCGACTACTTCCAGGGCAGGACGGATCGTCTCCGGGTAGTGGGCATCAATACCGGAGAGCATGGCATCGGCATCACCCATTCTGACCATCATGGCGCCGAAATGGTTGCGCGACTTGCGGCGCATGATCCGGCGGGCTTCACTTTCGGTAATCCCTTTGCGTTGGCGCAGACGGTACAACTCCTGTGCATACGGTTCGGTATATTTTGAGTTTTCAGTATCCACGATCTGTACGTCGTCCAGGCTTAGCCCCAGCTCGTCAATTTTGTCGCGGATCTTGATGCTGTTGCCGATCAGAATGGGGTGGGCTATCCCTTCATCCACCAGAATCTGGGCTGCCCGCAGCATCTTTTCGTTATCACCTTCAGGGAAGGCGATCCGTTTTGGATCTGTCTTGGCCTTGTTGATGATGTAACGCATAATCTCTTTGGATTTGCCTTGGGTCGATTCGAGGTGCTCGATGTACTTTTCCATATCCTCGATCGGTTGACGGGCAACGCCACTATCCATTGCTGCCTGGGCAATGGCTGGCGCAACGTGCAGCAGTACCCGGGGGTCAAACGGCTTGGGAATGATGTACTCCCTGCCGAATGAAAATTTGACGTTGCCATAGGCCTTGCTGACGGAATCAGGCACCTCTTCACGGGCCAGCTTGGCCAGGGCCTTGACCGCTGCCAGCTTCATCTCTTCATTAATGCAACTGGCACGCACATCCAGAGCGCCGCGGAAGATGAACGGGAAGCCCAGTACGTTATTGACCTGGTTGGGATAATCTGAACGCCCGGTGGCAATGATCACATCACCTCTGGCTGCGCGGGCTTCATTCGGGGTGATCTCCGGATCCGGGTTGGCCATGGCAAAGATGATCGGGTTTGGCGCCATACTGCGGACCATGTCAGCGGTGAAGGCCCCTTTAGCAGAAAGGCCGAACAGAACATCAGCCCCCTTGGCAGCCTCTTCCAGGGTACGGAAATGGGTTTCAGCGGCAAACAGCTCCTTGTAGGGGTTCATGCCTTCTTTGCGTCCCTTGTAAATGACCCCTTTGGTATCGCACATAATCATGTTGTTTGGTTTGACACCCAGGGCAATGGCCAGCTTGGCACAGGAGTTGGCAGAAGCTCCGGCACCGTTCACCACAATTCTGATATCCTCAATCTTCTTGCCAACCAGTTCAAGGGCGTTGATCAAGGCGGCTGATGAGATGATGGCAGTACCATGCTGGTCATCGTGGAAGACCGGAATCTTCATGGTCTTTTTCAGCTCTTCTTCAATATAGAAACATTCCGGGGCCTTGATATCTTCCAAGTTGATGCCGCCAAAGGTCGGTTCCAGCAGCTGACAGGCCTTGATGATCTCATCAGGATTTTCAGTATCAAGCTCAATGTCGAAGACATCGATATCGGCGAATCGTTTAAAGAGTACTCCTTTACCTTCCATAACCGGTTTACCGGCCAAGGCTCCCAGGTTGCCAAGCCCTAATACTGCGGTACCGTTTGATACAACGGCCACCAGATTTCCCTTGGCCGTGTACTTGTAAGCATCATCAGGGTTTTTCTCAATCGCCAGGCAGGGTTCTGCTACACCTGGCGAATACGCCAGCGACAAATCTGCTGCAGTTTGGCAGGGTTTGGTTGAGATAACTTCTATTTTCCCTTTACGACCCATTGAGTGGTACTCAAGAGCATCCTTGATCTTTGCCATGGTCGGCATCCTCCAAATAAATTTAGTAGCGATAAAAAAATGGTTGATTTAGTCCTGATTACACCGGCTTGTGTTTAATATGACTAAAGACATATATGCCCCTTGCCTGGGGCTGTCAAGCGCTATCAATCTTAAATAAAAAAATATTCTATTTGAGTATGGTAAGGGTTGAAGATGGCTGATGGTCTGCCGTATTATAGGTAAACTTTTGACTTGGGTTTTATTACGGTGACTTGGAGATATCCGTGCTTGAGCATCTGCCTGGCTATATTGGTGTTGATATCGGAGGAACAAACCTGCGTGGTGCCCTGGCCGGTTCAACTGGTGAGATTGTAGCCAGATTTCGCCTGAAAAGTGATATAGCAGATGGCGCCGCCCCTTTTCTGGATCGTTTAATAGCAGAAGTCAGCAGTCTGATAAAGGCCGCTTCAGGGTATGGCTTGCAGGTGCAGGGGGTTGGTGTTGGCATACCGGGCCTGATCGGAACTGATGGCACCATTTATTCATCAGTAAATTTAAGGCCTCTTGAGGGGTTAAGTCTATCCAGGCTGCTTTCTGACCGTTTGCAGCTACCGGTTGTCTCTGCTAACGATGCCAATCTGATCGCCTTGGGCGAGGTGTGGGCCGGTGCCGGTCAGGGAATGCAATCTGCAGTTGTGATAACCATAGGAACCGGTTTGGGAAGTGGCCTGATTCTTGATGGCAGGCTGTGGACCGGTGCCGGTGGTTTTGCAGCGGAGTTTGGCCATCTGACCGTTGAACCGGAAGGGCTTCTCTGCCCCTGTGGCAACCGGGGCTGCCTGGAACAGTATGTCTCGGCAGCTGCACTTTCCCGCTATGGTGGCGGACGTACACCGGAAGAGCTGGCTTTGCTGGCCCAGGCCGGAGATCAGGCTGCCTGTGCTGCTTTTGAGACGATCGGGTATTGGCTGGGTACCGCTTTAGCCGGGCTGGTAAACGTCTTGAATCTTGAAGGTGTGATTATTGGCGGTGGGGTCTCGGGTGGCTTTAATCTGTTTGCGCCGACGTTGTTAAGAACAATTCAGCAGCGAGCCTTTCCTCAGATAGCGGAGCAGATGGCCGTCTGTCAGGCTGCGTTGGGGGATGATGCCGGGCTGGTTGGCGGTGCATTGCTTGCTGCAGGTAAAAAGACCGGATAACTGTTTTTTTTGATGGAGAGTTTACTTTCAAATAAATGATGGTATCCTTTTCAATACATTGTTTCGTCGGTGCGTAAACATGACTGATCAATTCAGGAGGTTGTCTATGAAACGGATCTGGTTTTTTTTATTGTTGAGTGTGGTTTTACTGGCAGGAGGCTGTGCCAAACAGGTTGCCCGCTGTACAGCGCCGGAAGATAACCCGGCTCATCATTATCTGCGCGGCATGGAGGCGCTTGAATCCGGCAAGATTGACCTGGCGCAGGAAAAGTTTGATCGGGCGCTTTACTGCGAAGAAAATTTTTCTGCTGCCTATGGTGGCAAGGCGATTGTTGCTGCCTTGAAAGCCAAAGGGATGGGAGATGCAGGTTACCGCGCTATTGAAGTGGCCCGTGCCGAGGAATACCTTGAGAAGGCAAAAAAACTGGTTGAAACGGATAATGACCGGTTTGAATATCAGCTGGCTGTCTTGCGGGTCGCCCCTGCGGTAAAGGGAAAAGACTGGCTGGACCGTGCTGAAGTTGCCTACCGTGCTGCCCAGTCGCTGGAAAAGGTTGACGAACGGCGTCTTGACTACTATCAGGGTAAAGAAGCTACTGCCTACTTCATGGGATTGGCCTATCTTGAAGGCTATCAGTTCCGTAAAGCAGAGGATACGTTCCGTGAAACCCTGGACAGCCGTAAGATGGGTAAGTGGAACGAGCCGGCTGACAAGGCCTGGAAAAAAACATCCAAAATTGTACGGGCCATGGGTGGCATCACCGTCGGCGATGTAGGGAAAAAGATTGCAGTAAAAGAGACCGTATCTCGGGGTGATCTGGCAGCACTGCTGGTTGATGAAATGAAGATTGACAAGCTGTTTGCCGGGCGGATTCCTGTCAAATCACAACTGTCTGCCATGAAGGCAGAATTTGTGCCTGCCGATCTGCTTTCTCACCAATTCAGGGAAGAAGTTGACGTTATCATGAAGTGGAAAGTACGCGGTCTTGAGCCCAAATTTGATCAGACCACCAAGGCCTATCTCTTTAAGCCTGAAGACAAGGTGCAACGGGGGGAAATGGCTTTTATTCTGGAAGATGTCCTGATCAAGCTCACGGGTGATGAAAAACTGGCCACCGCCTATTTCGGTCAGGAACGTTCACCGTTCCCGGATGTTAAGGCAACTTCTCCCTATTATAATGCCGTCATGAACATGACCAGTCGCGGGATTATGGAAGGTGAGCTGTCTGGTGAGTTCCGCTTTAACGAGCCGGTAGACGGTGCTGAGGCGATCCTTGCCATCCGTATGTTACAGCAAAAAATCAATATTTATTAAGTCAACCGCCTTATACATGGCACCAATCTGAAAACAGGAGGAAGTTTCAATGAAAAAGAGCATGATACTGGCAGCGGTAGCCCTGATGGGATGCGTAGGCCTGGCCCAGGCAGATGAAGTGGATCTGAGACATTACAAGATCGCCCGTGAGTACATTAAAAAAGAAAAAGTTACCGTAACCGTTACGGTTGAACAGGCGTTTAAACAGGATGCCATTCTGGTTGTGGGCGAAGGGGTTCCTAAGAAAGGGACCACCGGCGGGCAAAAGCGTTTGACTGCCATCCGGGCAGCAGAAGTGTCAGCCCAGCGGGCCTTGGCAGAACTGTTAAAAGGCGTTTCCATTACCGGAGAAACAACGGTCAGGGATGCTGAACTTGAGTCTGATGTGATCAAGTCTTCAGTGAATACCTTTATCAAAGGTTTTCATCCGGTAGTAAAAGACTGGAATGCGGAAGAAGAGACCGCTCTGGTTATTTTGAGGGTGGGGATGAACGGTCCACGCAGCTTTGGTGCCATGATGTATGAGAAAATTCTGACCGAGCCCAAGATCAAGCAGCAGATTGAACAACCTGCGTATCTGCCGCCAGCAGAACTGCCTGCACCGCCTCCGGTTGCCAAGCCCTATGACGGCCTGATCATTGACGCCACTGCTTACAGCTTCCGTCCGGCCCTGATCAACCGGATCTTTAACCCCAAGGGCGAGGTGCTGTATGACCCGGCCAAGATCAGCCAAAAGGTGCTGGTTGAGCAAGGCTGCGGCGAGTACACCAACAGTGTTGACAAGGCCCGTGCTGCTCTGCGCAAGCGTGGCGTCAACAATCCGCTGGTAGTTGCTGCCTCCGGTACGGTCAGTCCTTCTGACCTGCAGGTTTCAGGTGATGTTGCTCTGCAGATCTTCAGCGCCAACCAGAACAACGGTTTTATGGCTGATGCGCGGGTTGCCTTTGTGCTGAAGTAACAGGCTGTTTTTTCAGGAATAAGACACCAAGCCCCGTAACAGAACGTTGCGGGGCTTTTTTGTAGGGAACTTTTTTGCTGGGGGAGCTGTCCTATCCTGTGAATGCTACTCTGCTGAATACTGCTGAAGAGTCAGACCTGCTGGCGGCCTGCCGCAAAGGTGATACCGGTGCCTTTGAACAGTTGGTGCTGCGCTATCAGCGGGGCCTGTATAATGTCGCCTTCAGGATCAGCGGTAATGAGGCTGATGCAGCAGAGATTGTACAGGAGACGTTTTTGGCTGCCTGGCGCAAGATCAAAGAATTTCGTGGTGAAGCCAGGCTCTCCACCTGGCTGACCAGTATCACGGTAAATCAGGCCCGCACCCGTTGGCAGCAGAACCGGCAAAAGCGTGGTCGTGAGGAAGCCCTTGATGAGGCTGCCGAAGAAAGGCAGGGGGCGCCTTTGCAGATCGCTTCGGAACAACCGTCAGCCCTTGAACTGCTGGAACGCTCGGTGCTGAGGGAGCTGCTGGAGCGTTGCATCAAGGCGCTGGACCAGGGCTTTCGAGAGGTGCTGGTGTTGCGGGATATGCGGGAGATGCCCTATGACGAAGTGGGGCAGGTACTGGGATTGCGGGAAGGAACCGTGAAGTCCCGCCTGTTTCGAGCCCGCGAGGCGGTCAGGGACTGTGTAACCAAAGGTATGGCACAACCATGAAGAGTCACGAAGAGCTACGCAGTATGCTTCCGGCCATGGCAGGCGGAGATCTGTCAAAAACAGAGCTGGCACAGCTTGAACAACACCTTGCTGGTTGCCGTGATTGCCGTACAGAATTAGCACAACTGCGGCTGGTGGTGCAGACAGCGCGTGAAACGCCTGATCTGGAACCGCCTCCCTGGCTGGCAACCCGCATTATGGCTCGGGTACAGGAAGAGGCGGTTGTGCAGAAGAGCTGGTTTGCTCGACTGTTTCTGCCGCTGCAGATTAAGCTGCCTTTGGAAGCCTTGGCCCTGGTGATGATCTGTGCCACTGCCTGGTATATTGTGCAGGATGTTGAGCGATCGCAACAGCGGCCTCAGGCTCCACCGGCAGCTGAGGTCCCGGCTGCTGCGCCTGCAAGAGAGGCTGACAGGGTATCTGGAGCCCAGCCCCCCCGTGCAACTGTTCCGGTTACTCCTCCTTCCCAAGCGGTAGCCCCAAAGTCAGAATCCCCATCATCTGCTACTTCGGTAAGGCCGGAGGCTCAGAGGACACAAGCTGCCCCGGCCTTTGCACCGCTGCCACAGCAGGTATCTGAGCCTGTCGAGCAGATGGAACGATATAAATCAGCGTCAGAATCGATGCCTGCTCCTTCATCTGCCAGTCGTGAACAACGTGCCGGTAGCCCGTCGCCCATGCCAGATCGTGCCATGGCTGCCAAACGCAAGGCTGAAAGCAGCGACAGCGGTCTCGGTGTAACAGGCATGCAACCCCTGCGACTACGACTGGTGGTTGAGGATCGCACCACGGTTTCAGATTCACTTGGGATTATTGTGCAGCGTCTGGGTGGAACGATTCTGGAGAGCCATACCGGCAGTGCCAAGGTACGGATTCCGGCAGATCGCCTGCCTGAGTTGGTGGAACAGCTTGCACGATTAGGGCGGATAACAGAGCGTCCCGGTGTGGCTAAAACCGGTGATAACCTGCTGGAACTGCTGATAATCTGGCAGGTTGTAAAATAATTATTTTTTTGGGGAACTTTTTACTGACTGCTCCTGTCTAACGGTGCAAAGGCTTAACGCAAAAGCCAATCACCCACAACGGGAGGACGTCATGAAAACTATCGTAATCGTTATTCTGGCAGTCATGATCAGTGCAGCTCAGGTCAGGGCAGGCAGCATCGGCGACAGTGTCGAGGTCAGCATTTTGTCGGAATCAGGTGCAGAGTTGCCGTTTTATCCGGTCTCTGCACGCTATCCAGCCAAGAAGGTGTATGCAGAAGCGGTCAAGGGAGATCACTACAGGATTGCCGTCCGTAACAAGCTGAACCGTCGGGTAGGGGTGGTGATTGCGGTTGATGGCCGCAACATTGTCTCCGGCCAGAAGTCCTGGCTTAAACGTAATGAACGGATGTACATTCTGGAACCGTACGAACGCTATGAGTATGCTGGCTGGCGTACCGGGCAGGACCGGATCAACCGTTTCTACTTTACCGAGGTACCAGATTCCTATGCCGCCTCCTTTGGTGATCAAAGCGCCATGGGGGTCATTGCAGTGGCAGTCTATCCTGAAATTCAGCGCTATGAACCGCCGGTGCAGTATCGCAACCAGCTCTCCGGCTCTGGGCCTGCACCGGCAGCAGAAGCAGCGGCTCCTTCCGCCACTTCGGAGCGTAAGAAATCTGCTGCAGCCCCGGCAGCAAAGGCTGAGGCCATGGACCGGTCTGCCGGTACCGGCTATGGCAGAAGCGAGTATTCACCATCACAGATTGTAGCCTTTGAACCGGAACGCCGCTCTGTGGAAAATCTGTACATCAAGTACGAATGGCGCAGCACACTCTGCAAGATGAGGATTGTCAGCTGCGGTCCCCCGCACCCCAGAAATAACAACCGGCTGTGGGACCATGGCGGTTATGCACCGCCACCTCCGGGCAGGGAATAACTATACGAACCAGCGTTGCAGGATGGCGGGGATGCTCAACAAGCGGGCATCCCCGTACTGTTTTGGTGGGGCTGATTGCAGGTGCGGTGATCTGTGGTATAGCAACAGGCAGATGGACGTCACATAACGTCAGCAGTCGGGGGAACCCTATGTCTAATCTGAACGGTGTCATGATGCAGTATTTTCACTGGTATATTCCTGCTGACGGCAGCCTTTGGACGCAATTGGCGGACAAATCCGATGAGCTGGCTCATGCAGGGATTTCCGCTCTCTGGCTGCCGCCCGCCTACAAGGGGATCGGAGGCGCTGCAGATGTCGGCTATGGTGTCTACGACCTGTATGACCTGGGGGAGTTTGAGCAGAAAGGGGCGGTACGTACCAAATACGGCACCAAAGAACAGTATCTGCAGGCTGTGCAACAACTCCGTAAGTCCGGTATCCAGGTTTATGCAGACACTGTACTTAATCATCGTATGGGTGCTGATCAGGCAGAGTCCTGTCGGGCTACTCCCTATCGGCGGGGAGACCGGTTGCATCCCAAAGGCGATCTGCGGGAGATACGGGCCTATACCGGGTTTACTTTTCCCGGGCGGGCAGGTGTACATTCATCATTCCAATGGCATTGGCAGCATTTTGATGCGGTTGATTATGATCATGCAAACCCCGGCGAGCGGGATACCGTCTATCTGCTGGAAGGCAAGAGCTTTGATGATGAAGTCTCACAGGAGTTTGGCAATTTTGCCTATCTGATGGGCTGTGACCTGGACTGTCAACATCCTGAGGTGCGTGAAGAGCTGGCTCGTTGGGGGCGATGGTACCTTGACAATACCGCTGTGGATGGTTTCAGGCTGGACGCGATCAAGCATATTGCAGCCTGGTTCTTTCCGGAATGGCTTGATGCACTGGAAAAACATGCCGGTAAAGATCTGTTTGTGGTGGGCGAATACTGGGTTAACAGCCTCTCAACCCTGCTTTGGTATATCGATGATGTAGGCGGAAGGATGGCGGTGTTTGATGTGCCACTGCATTACAACTTTCACCGGGCAGGCCTGGCTGGTGGCGAGTATGACCTGCGCCGGATTCTTGATGGCAGTCTGATGCAGGCCCGCCCGACCCATGCCGTGACTTTTGTTGAAAATCATGACTCCCAACCGCTTCAGGCATTGGAGTCGGTGGTAGAACCATGGTTCAAGCCACTGGCCTATGCCCTGATACTGCTGCGTCGGGAGGGCTATCCCTGCCTGTTTTATGCTGATTACTATGGTGCAGAGTATGATGACACTGGCAAGGATGGCAACCGGTATCATATTGTGATGCCGTCCCATCGCTTCGTACTGGATTGCTTTCTGGATGCCCGTAAAAGGTACGCCTACGGGCCACAGTATGATTATTTTGACCATCCTGCTACCATCGGTTGGACCAGGCTTGGTGATGCTGAACACCCCGGCGGTATGGCGGTATTGATGAGTAACGGTGGAGACGGTTTCAAATGGATGGAGGTGGGGCAGCCGGACACCGTCTATCGTGACTGTACGGGCAATCTGTCTGATACCGTTACTACCAATCCGTATGGCTGGGGAGAATTCCGCTGCAAGGCTGGATCGGTATCGGTCTGGGTGAGGTACCACACCCTATAGGATCTCGGATATGTAGGTAATGCAAGAAACAGATCGTTGACGTGAGATGACGATACCTTGACCTTGAGATGTTTAACGCCTGCCAGCCAGCTGCGGTGATGCCAGTGTCCCGCTGATCGGCAGGGTGTAACTGCCCGGCGCTGTTTGATACAGCATCATCAGCAGGAAGATGGATTTCTGTTGTTCCAGGAATTCAGCGGTGGGCATCAGTTGCAGGCTGAGGTTGAGCGGGGCGTTGGGGGCGATACTGGTGGTACCGGTCAGGCGCAGGTAGATACCGTCCCCCTGCATTGCCAGACTGTCAACGGTGATATTGGGGCCGCTGGTGGTCACCAGTCCCCGTGCCTCCTGCACCGTCAGATCAGGCAGTGCCATACCGGCAATACTGGCACCTTTAAGCCCCAGTGCCGCTATCTGCAGTTTAGCGGTTCCGGCAAGGACACCGCTCAGTTGGGTGGTGAAGTTAAGATCCAACCGTGCTGTGCCGCGCAGCTGTCCCCCCAATTTTGAGGTGAGTAGCGGGATGTTGCCCAGTTCCAGTCCCGCAATATGGATAGTTCCGGACCGTTTTTTAAGTGGGTAGACATTGAAGGAACCGCGCACCAAGCCGGAACCGCTCTGGCCGTTCAGGCCCAGCCTGACCCTGCCGGTCAGCAGCGGGAGCAGCTGCAGACGCAGACGGAACTGCTCAACGGTAAGCCACGCCCCGTTCCCATCGCCGATGGTCAGCTGGTCTGCCGCCAGCGCAAAGGGGATGGTTGTTCGCAGGTTTCTGGCCTGCAGCGTGAGTCCGTGCGGTTCCAGCTGCCTGCGGAGTGCCTGATCAAGGGCGCGATCGGAAATAAACCAGACCGCCAGCATCATAAGCAGCAGCAGGCCTGCCAGGGCGGCGGCAAAGCCGCCTATGATCCGCAGGAAACGGTTCATCGACGCTCTGTCGGTGCCGGTCGCAAAAGGCCTACGGTCAGGGTAAGATCGAGCTTTGCCGGATCACTGAAACGAGTCCGCACAAGTGCCTTGCGGATGGCAACCGGTTTGGTGCCGTACTCCAATCGGTGCAGCAGATTGACCGTCTCATTCAGGCTTAAGCCTGAAAGTGTTATCTCGGAACTGTCTTCCAATGAACCGTTTTTCTCCTGCTTGGGCAGCGGTTTGGTCTGGATGCCTGCCTTGGCGACAATGCCGCTCTGTTCAATGAGGGCTGCCGGACTGTCATCTGTGGTTACGGTTGCCAAACGGTTTGTCAGGCGCTGGGCTTCTCCGGAGATCTCCCGGTAGCGCTGCTGCAGGGTCATCAGCTCCTTCAAGGTCTGCTCACGGGAGGCCAGTTTGCGTTCCAGGGTTACCAGGTGGTTTTCCAGCAAACCGTAACAGACAAAAAAGAACAGCACAATGGAAAGGGCAATGATCACCAGACGCCTGATTTCAGCATCCAGTGTCGCTACCTGATCTGTAATGTTACTGAGTAGGGTCATGGTTTTGCACCTCCCCGGTTCCCTTTCAGCAGAAAGAGGACCGTCCCATCCGGCCGGCTGGTAATCTCCGGCTGTTCCACCTGCCATCCGGCTGTCATCAGTTTTTGCCGCAAACTGCTGATAGCGGCGCTTGTCTTACCATCACCTTTGACTTTAAAGCTGGTTCCATCATAGTCGATTTCACTGAATCCGTTGATTTCTGACCCCTTGTGTTCAGTCAGCAGACGCAGGAACGGCAGTATGACCGGGCTGAGGCTGCTGCCCTCAAGCCGGCGTATTTCAGCCTTCAGTTCCGCTGCCTCATCCACCGCTTTTTTCCGGTTTGGGAAGCTCTCCCGGTAGATCTTGCTGATGGAACTGTTCAGCGATGTAATGTCACGTGAGAGCAGATACCAGCGGGTGCCTGCCTCTGCAAGCAGCAGAACAGCAGCGACACAGGCCAGCAGCAGCGGCAGACGAAACGCTCGCAATAAACGCCTGTTTTTCTGCTTCCAGGCCAATGGCCCGCTGCGAAGATTGAACGGTTCTCCAAAACAGACCGCCAACGCTGCAGCAAAGGGTGGCACCAGGGCCAGCGGGGCCAGCCCATCCTGCGATGTTGGTGTCTTTAGCGCATCCGGCAGGGGGAACAGTTCGATAACTCGCTCTGACGTTGCGGCAAGAGGCTGCAACAGCGGGTCAAGCAGCAGGACCCGGTCTACTTGCAGGTCATGGGTCAGCTCCAGCGTGGCAAGTGTCCGTTCAAGGTCGTCAATACTGCTGTTGTTCAAGGTTCTGCAGAACAATAGCTGACCCTGGCGGCAGACGGTGACGGCGGTACTGTCGCAGATCGCCACAGTTTCAGCGGAGTCAGGCGGCAGCAGCAGATTCCAGTGCAGGCAGGAGACGGTGACAATCTCCGGCTCAGCCCCTGCCTCAGTCAGGGTGGCGATCAGGTCCGCAATCTGTCCCTGTGCTGCCCAGCCAGCCAACTGGCCTCCCCCTACAAGCGTCACCGCATCACAGACGATGGTGGCGTCATCCTGGGCGGTTTCCCCTGCCAGCTCAAACGGCAGGACGGCCCGGATTTTTGCCCGCTCGGTGATGGGAAGCTGCAGTTCGCGCAGGCTCAA
This sequence comes from uncultured Geobacter sp., assembly GCA_964576485.1. Lineage (GTDB taxonomy): Bacteria > Desulfobacterota > Desulfuromonadia > Geobacterales > Pseudopelobacteraceae > Trichlorobacter. The sequence goes on from CAZNWF010000005.1 coordinate 48,473, forward strand.
CAGGCCGGGGGGGATGGAGAGGATCGTCCTGGTTTCTTCCTTCATAACCGCAGCAAGGGTGTCCCTTAGTCTGCTGATCAGCTCTTCCCGGTTCTCTGCCTGGTGCCGGATAGCGGTAAGCGGCACCAGTTCCCTGCCGGCATGTCGGAATCTGCCAAGGGTAAAGCCGGACTGATGCAGTTGAATGACATGTATGATCATGGTCTCAATACTCCCGCCAGTAGATGATGGTGGATGTCCCGCCGTTGATACGGGCTACTGCTTCAATGGTGCGGGTAACGTCGTTGACAGTGGCCTCGGAACGGATCCGGTAGACCGAGCCTTTAGTCACAATACGGGTTTGCAGGGCCGTGGCAATGGTTTGCATGCCGGGAACCTTGACCAGTTCCGCCGGAGTTTTAAAAGGTGTTGTCAGCCGGTAGGCAATGATCTGCTCTGCCAGAGACTCGGTCATCCCTTCATCCAGTGCCAGCAAGACTTCCCGCGGTGCTGTATTAATGTTGATCGGGGCAGCAACAGCCCCGCCGGGCTGATCACCATACACGGTGGTAAACGGCCGCAACTGCTCAACCAGTTCCGGGGTGAAGCCTTTGATCCGGTTCAGTTCTTCAAAGGTTTCAAGCGGTTTGTTGCGTGGACGATATGTTACTTTACGTCCCTGGTACCAGGCAGACTCAGCACCACCCGGATGGGGTGTGTCATCAGCATCTATCCAGTCTGCCAGACTCTCCAGCAGATCAGTCGGCAACTTGAGGCGCGTCAGCAGCCGTAGTCCGATACCTTTGTACTCCTGATTGAACTGCCCGTTCGGCAGGGCGATCAGGTTCAGGTTAAGCTTGCCGTTTTCCTCTTCAATCGTGATCCGCAGCGAGCCTCGTTCTTCATCAAACAGAAGCGGTTTTGCCCAGAGGTCATTTAGTGAACTGTACGACTGGCTTGACGTGGTTGTCGTAAGCAACTGCAGCGCGCCGGTGATGCCCCCTTCAGCAAACAGGCTGCCCTGCTGGGCTGCAACGGCATTGTGATGCGTACCGGTCTCAAGGTAGACTTCATTGATAAAGGTGACCACGAGAGCGGTGACCAGCGCCGTCACCACCAGGGCGATAACCAGTGCAAACCCGCGCGTGCTGTTCATCGTGACGTAATCCTCGGTTTGACCGTGGCCTGGTACGCTACCGTGTGGCCTGCTTCACGCAGTGTAATGGTAACCCGGATCAATTTGGGCAGCGATTTGGTCAGTTCAGTGTCCCAGGTCTTCAGCCAGCGGTTACCATCCGAGCATTCCACCAGAAAACCTTCCAGATCATCCAGCAGGGGATAGGCCTTGGGCTCGTCCCCTTCCAGCAGCAGGTCCCGGCTGGCCTTGGTCAGGCTAAGCCGCTCCCGGGAGGTGTCAATGCGGTAACGCACACGCAGTTGGTCGGATACCGGCGCTGGGCTCGGGGCAGCCAGGGTGCTGAATGTCAGGGTTGAGGCAGGCTTGCCGAAATAGTCCTTGTCTTCCACCACAAAGCGCAAACGGGTGTCGTCCGAAAAATAGCGCAATGAAGCGAGTTCACGGCGGAGCATATCAAGGGTTAAACGTAGAACCCGGCGCTGCTCCATCCCCTGGGAGGCGGCTTCTTCTGCCCGGTTAAGGGAGAACAGCGTTGCATAGGCTGCGGTGATAATCAGCGTCGCAATTGCAAGGCCAATCAGCAGTTCAAGCAGGGTAAACCCGCGACGGTTACTTGCGGGCATAGGTCACCAGGGTCAGGTTGCGGCGGCCCTGCTGCCACGAAACCGTGAGCGTAAAACGGCGCAGCCCCGGGTAGTTTGAGGGCAGCTCCTCACGTTTCCAGGTCATGTCAGGATGCGCTGGCGCAAATGTGCCGTCAGCCTTGAGTGACGTGAGGAAATCCGGTTCTTCAAGTTTTGCCCGGCACAAAAGCAGGGCCGAGGTTTCTTCCCGATCACGCACAACCAGAGAAAGTTGTCGGTTAAAGACCACAACGGAACTTGTCAGGACACCGGCCACCAGTGCCAGGGCCACCAGCACCTCAAGGAGGGTGAAACCGTTGGATGCCCGGCTCTTCACTGGATCGTCTCCTGATACCCTGACGCGACCTTGATTGACCCGCTGACCGGCAGTGCCTGAAGGGTGAAGTAGCTGTTGTCGGGCGCGACCAGATGCAGCAGCAGGGGGGCCGAACGGCCGCCGGGGCCGTAGCTGATCAACGCCTCCCCGGTAGTGATCGTGCCGAGCTGGTCCGTGGTGATGTCGCTGACACGGATCCCTTTCGCCAGCGGCTGACGTTTCAGGAAGGGGTCGTCATCCTGTTGGTTGTCAGTGCCGGCCGACCCTTTTCGGCTGACACTCAGACGGTCGTCATCAAGGCTGATACGCAGATAGTAGGTCGTTTTGGTTGCAACGGCACGTTCTTCCAGATAGCGCATCAGAACCGCCAGCTGGCGGGCTGAACTGCGCAGATCGGATGCCTGGCTTGAAGGCAGACGTGGAAATATCAGCGCTGCGATCAGCGACACCAGCAGCAGCACCACAATCAGTTCCAGCAGGGTAAAACCTGCGTTCAAGGGCCGCATCATACTGGTGGGGCAGTGCTGTCCGGTATGCTTACTGGATGTTCCAGTTGCAGATATCGGCACCTTTACCTTCGCCCCCCTTGACACCATCACTGCCAAGGCTGCAAAGATCGTAGTCGCCATGCTCACCGGGGGAGAGGTAGATGTAGTCGCCCCCCCAGGGGTCTGTCGGCAGCTTTTTGCTCTCCAGATAGCCTTCCTGGCGGTAGTTTTTAGGAATCAGCCCGGTGGTCGGCTTGGTCAACAACGCCAGCAGCCCCTGTTCCGTGGTGGGGTAGTTGCCGTTATCCAGTTTGTACAGCTTGAGCGCGGTTTCCAGATTACGGATCTGTACCTTGGCGTCGGCAAGCTTGGCATCGTCAGACCTGCCGATGATCTTGGGGCCGACCAGCGCCGCCAGGAGCGCCAGGATGACGATGACGACCATGATTTCTATCAGGGTAAAACCCCGCCGGTTGTTGACTGTTGTTCTCTGCATCGGTCTCTTCCCCCTTCAAACGTCTATTTAACCAGTTCGTTCAGCTGGAAAATCGGTAACAGGACGGCAATCACCACCAGTCCCACCATCAGGCCCATTGCCAGCACCAGCAGCGGTTCCAGCAGGGCCATAAAGCGCCCGGTCGCTGCCTCAAACTCCCGTTCAAAACTGCTTCCTGCCGTTTCAAGGCTGTCAACCAGCGCACCGCTGCGCTCCCCCACTGCAATCAGGTGGGTCAGGACCGGTGGGAACAGCTCGGAACGCTCAAGTGTGGCAGAGAGACTGCCCCCTTCTGCCAGTGAACGCCCCGCCTCATGCAGGACAGCGCGGTAGGCCCGGTTGACCACCGCCTCCGAGGTGATTTCAAGGGAATGCAGAAGCGGCACGCCGCTCCCCAGCAAAAGCCCCAGGACCCGTGAAAAGCGGGCCAGGGCCAGGGTCTGCAAGAGCCCCCCCACCAGCGGCAGTGACACCAGAAACCGGTCGCGCCGTTGCAGGAAGGCCTCCTTGAGGGCCAGCCGGCGGTAGGTCAGCAGGGCGGCAACGGTCAGCAAGAGCAGCAGCCACCAGCCGCTGCGAACCAGATTGCTGACGGTCAGCAGCGCCACCGTCAAAAACGGCAGCGTGGCTTTGGTGTCGGCAAAGATGCCGGTGATCTTGGGAACGACAAAGGTCAGCAGAAAGAGCATGACGCCGCTCCCCACCACTGCCATCAGGCCCGGATAGGCCAGGGCGGTACTGACTGAACGGCGCATCTCCTCCTGCCGCTCCAGAAAGTCGGCCAGGCGCTGCAGCACCTTGTCGAGCGCTCCGCCGGCCTCGCCGGCGGCGACCATGGCGATATAGCTTTCACCAAAGATCTTCGGTTCCGATGCCATGGCACGGGCAAGCGGTGATCCTTCTGCAAGCCGGCTGCGCAGACGCGACAGGATGGAACGCAACTCTCCGGTCTTCTCCTGACGGTGCAGTGCTTCCAGGGCTTCATGGATCGGCACCGCCGCCGCTGTAAGGGTGGCCAAGCGCCTGGTAAACAGGGCCAGTGAGGCAACAGAAACCGCCTTGCGGCCTAAACTCAGGATGCCTGAAGGGGCTTTGGCATCCTGTTCGGTGATGGTCGCTGGCAAGATCCCTTTGCGACGCAGTTCTTCGCGTGCAGCCCGCAGGCTGTCAGCCTCCAGTACCCCTTTGGTCTCGCGACCGTCTGAAGAATATCCGCTATACTGGAAGATCGACATACTCTTCCTGGGTTACCCTCAGGACCTCTTCCAGGGTGGTGATCCCTGCGGCTACCTTGGCAAGACCATCTTCCCGTAGCGTTCGCATGCCGCGGGAAATGGCATATTCCTTGATTTCACCGGCCGGGGCCTGTCTGGTGATCATGCTGCACAGCTCGGAATCAATGGTCAGCAGTTCGTAAATACCGGTTCTGCCCAGGGTCCCCTGCCCGAAGCAGTGGTCACAGCCCCGTCCGCGGTAGAGCAGTTCCGGTAGTCCCTCAACCGGCTGTTCCGGCCGGTAGGACTCGCGGCAGTGGGGGCAGATGGTCCGTACCAGACGTTGTGCCAGGATGCCGGCCAGGGATGAAGCCACCATAAACGGCTCAATTCCCATATCCATCAATCGGGTAACCGCCGTGGCCGCATCGTTGGTGTGCAGGGTGGAGAGCACCAGGTGGCCGGTCAGCGAGGCCTGCATGGCAATCTCGGCGGTTTCGGCATCACGGATCTCGCCCACCATGATGATGTCCGGGTCCTGACGCAGGATTGAGCGGAGTCCGTTGGCAAAGGTCAGGTCGATCTTCGGGTTGACCTGTATCTGACCCACACCGGACAACTGGTATTCAATCGGGTCTTCAATGGTGATCAGGTTCTTTTCCTGGCGGTTCAGGCGTGAGACCGCTGCATAGAGGGTGGTGGTCTTGCCGCTACCGGTGGGGCCGGTTACCAGGATGATACCGCTGGAGCGGCTGATCAGACGCTGCATGGTGTCGCGATCCCGCTCGGAAAAACCGATGTCGGTCAGTGACAGGATCCCCTTGTGGCGGTCAAGCAGGCGTAGTACGGTCCGTTCGCCGAAAAAGGTCGGGATGATCGAGACCCGGATATCCACCTCATGGCCTGCCACCAGTACCTTGAAACGGCCATCCTGGGGCAGGCGCTTTTCCGCGATATTCAGCGCGGCCATGATCTTGACCCGCGACACCAGCGCCTCCTGCAGCACCTTGGGCGGTTCCAGAACCTGATGCAGGATGCCGTCAACCCGGAAACGGACATCCAGGGTCCGCTCAAACGGTTCGATATGGATATCGCTGGCCCGCTCTTTGACCGCCTGGAAGAGGATCGCATTCAGGAGCCGGATGACCGGTGCCTCATCGCTTAAATCAAGCAGATCCTTGGGGTGGGCCAGTTCGGTGGCAATGACCGAGAGGTCTTCGTCGGCCAGATTCTCCACCACCTCACGGGCCGATCCGGCTGTACGGCTGTAGAGGCGGTTGACCGCTGCCAGCAGTTCATCGGGCGGCACCACCAGCACGGAGAGCGGCAGGTTGTACAGCTTGGCCACCTCATCCTGGGCCAGCAGGTCCGTAGGGTTGGCCACGGCAAGCAGCAGGCGGCCATCCTTTTCCTGCAGCGGCAACAGCAGCTTGCTGCGGGCAAAGGCAAGCGGAAGTCTGGCCAGTAACGAGCTGTTGGCCTGCTGGTCGTCAATCCGCTCCAGAAAAGGCAGGTTCAGGCGCTCAGCCGCAGTCTTAAGGTTGTCCAGGGCGTGCTCGGGGCTCATCAGGGCCGGTTCTCCTGCCCTTGGCTGGCCGGTTTGATCGCTTTGCCGGAGATCTCATTCTGAACGTTCATGGGGCCGAGCTTTTTGGCAGCTTCAGTGAATTTGCCCTTACTGTCATCCGTGATAGTTGCTAGATCACTAGCGTCTTTGACCACCTGCGGGGTCAGCATGATCAGCAGGTTGGTCTTCTTGCGGGTCTTTGAAGTGGTCTTGAAGAGCCAGCCCAAACCGGGAATGTCACCCAGAAGAGGCACTTTGTTAATAGTTTCCTGCTCCTGATCCTGAATAAGACCACCAATAACAATTGTGTCTTTGTCTTTAACCACGATACTGGTTTTGGCAGAGCGTTTAGTGGTAGTGCGGTCTGTTGAGCTTACTCCAACCGTGATTGTGTCTTTAATAGCCGAAATTTCCTGATTGATCTCAAGGCGGATATAGTCTCCCTCACTAACTTGAGGTTTCAGTTTAAGGTTGATACCGACATCTTTACGATCAACCGATGTTGTTGTGCCACCACCGACAATCGTATTGGAGGAACCTTGGAAAGGGACGTTTTCGCCTACAAAGATTTCAGCCTCCTTGTTGTCTGAAGTGAGAATGTTGGGAGTTGACAAGACATTCAGCAAACCGTTTGACTCAAGGGCCTCAATTAAGGCTATACCGGTAACCGGCTTATTAGCCAGCTGAGTGTTGATAAGGGTTGAAATCGGGTTGGTTGTTGATCTTGAAGATGACGAGGTTGATGACCCCAAAATTTGCCCAAAAGTATTAAAAGGGTCATATAATCCGCCGCCCTGCAAGTATTTGCCCAGTGCCCCGGCAGCAACTGCACCAGCCTGAACACCCAACGCGCGTGATTTGTCAAGCGAGACCTCTGCAATCACGACCTGTACGAAGACTTGCTTGCTGCGGCGGTCCAGCTTTTTGATCACCTGCAGCAGGTTGTTGTAGTCGGTTGGTGAGGCCATGACAACCAGCGAGTTTGATGCCTTGTCAGCCGTGATGGTGACCTTGCCGGAGTCAAAGGGGGAACTTTGTGCACTGACGGTGCCGGCTTGAGCGGTGGTGGCCTGAGTTGTTATCCCCTTGACCACGCCCTCAAGGACTTTCGCCATCTCCGTGGCATCGGTGTTTTCAAGAAAGCAGACATTGATCTTACTGCTGGCCTCAGGAGGGGTGACATCCAGCTGGGCGATCAGGGAGCGGATATCTTTCTTGTCTTTTTCCGGTCCAAAGAGTAGCACGGCATTCAGGCGGGTGTCGGCAAGCACCTGCACTGCTCCGCTGTTTACTGCCTGAGCTGTTCCGGTGCTCTGACGTGCCCCCCGTCCTGCCAGCCAATCCTGCAGAACCTTGGTGACTCCTTCTGCAGAGCCATGCTTGAGGTAGACCAGTTCTGCCCCTTCGCGTCGCTGCGGTGTATCGATCAGGGAGAGGATGTCGGCCACCTTTTGCAGGTTTGAGGCAGCATCCACCACCAGCAGCATGTTGCCCGGGCCAAAGGAACCGATATGCCCTTCCTTTGAAACTATCGGCTGCAGGAAGGTCAGTGCCTCCTGGGATGAGATCTGGGTAAGCGGGAAGACCCGGGCCAGAAAAGCATCACCCTGGGGGATCCGTTCCTTGTCCGCCAGTTTCATGCCGGCCTGCTTGGCACTGCCGGTCGGTACCACCTTATAGATCTTGCCGGCCTGTATCAGCGTGAACCCTTTTAATTCAAGTACGGAGGTAAACAGGGCAAAGGCCTCGTCCTGCGACAGCTTTGAAGGGGAGAAGACAGAGACCTTGCCCTTTACCCGCTCATCCAGGACGAAGTTTTTGCCGGTCAGCTCACTGATAAACTTCACCATGGTGGCGATCTCGACATCGGTGAAGTTCATGATCACACCCTGGGCCGCTGCATGAAGCGGCGAGCTGCAGAGCGTCAGAAGCAACAGTACAATGAGCAGAGCTTTCAATTGTTTCACGCACAACCTCCAGGGTTAGCGAATATCATAGGCAAGTGAAGTGGGGGCGCCATCGCGAATCAGATCAAGCTTGATCCGGTTCTGGCCTTTCAAGGTCACAAAGGATTGAATCGCTTTTTCAGGCGAATCTATGGGGAATTCGTTGATTTTAATCAGGATATCGCCGTTTTTAAGACCTACGGCAGCAAAGACCCCCTGCGGTTTTACTTCGGAGACCTTGAACCCCTCGACTTTTCCATCTTTGACGCTGGGCAGCAGGCGGGCATCGGTCATGGCCTGGCCGATGTTGTCCAGGGCGGCATTCAGGGCCCGTTGATCAATAATGCCTGAACCGCCGGGTAATGCCTGGCTAACGCCGCTTGCGGCGGTTGCAGGCTGGGTAGGTTTTGCCGGTTCAGCCGGGGCAGAGGGGGTGCGCAGGGTGATCAGTTGAGATCCTGAGCGCACTTCTGCCGTTTCCTTTTTGATGGCGCTCAACGTGCCAAGATCAAATACTTTTTCGCCAAGTTTAAAGACCCGCTCTTCGTTGCTGCTGGTGCGGCGTACCAGGATAAAGCTTGTCCGGGGAGAGCCGATGGCGGTGCCAAGCAGGCTCAGATCGCTTTGGGAAACAGGGGGGGGAATGTTGGCAGACGGCTGCAGGGCCGGGGTCAGTATCCCTTTGGTGGCCGGTCCAAACAGGGCCTTTTCAAGGATTATGGCAAAGCCTTGCAGCTGTGTCTGTTGTTGAAACGGCAGATTTGACTGCTGTGCGCCCTTTGTCTGCAGCTTTACCGGGGACGCCCCCAGTTTGTAGGAGGCGATATCTGCCAGAATTCGCGCGGCTGTTATCAGAATAATAACAGAAAGTAGCAGGTTTAAAGGGAGGGTAAGTCGTCGCATAGTGGGTCGAAAATATATACCAAATGGAGCTTGCTTACAAGCGATGTTACGTGCAATTCAGTTTTATTAGAAAAGTGAATAATGGTTTTTAATTGTAATAACTATCTAAATAAACATACAATTTTTGTTTGTGAGTTGTTTTGTTCATTAGAATTTTCTGCCGATCCCCAGGTGAAAGGTGACATCAGGGGCTGTTGCCACCGCGATATCCTCGCCAACACCGATATCAAGCTGATAGTTGCCTGGCAGTTTGAGGCTGCCGCCAGTGGTAAGCAGGGCGGTTGCCTTGCCCAGTTCGCTGAGGGTGCTCTGGTTATAGAAAGCAGAGGTGAGGGAACACTGTACCTTGAGGCTGATCCAGTCCGCCGGTGACCAGCCTAATCCGGCGGTGCCGAAGCCTACGAAGTTTTCCCGCTGATTTTTCAGGATGTCGCCATCACTGGTGTACAGACCCCCGGCTGATGCAAACAGACCCAACGTCCCCCACTCAGTCCGGCGATTCATGGCGCCGCTCAGGAACAGGGCGATGTCCACACCGCCACTTCCCCGCAGGCTGGCGCTATCACCGCTGGGCAGCTTGAGCTGGCTGCGCAGTGCAAGCGTGTCATGATCCGTATCGGTTTGTTGTTCAAACAGCCGGTAGGCACCCAGGAGACTGAGATCTCCGATGCCACCCGAGGCGTGGCTCACATCAAGCTGCTTGACGCCGTTTCTGCTGTAATAATAGCGCAGTTTGTTTTTAGGGGCTGAGTCGCGGCCACCCTGGGGGAGCCCGAAGACCCTGTGCCAGTCCATGATGAAGCTATCCAGAAAACCGCCTCCCTGGAGAGTTACCGGGAGTTCAAGGCCCAGCTCAAGCCTGTCGGTTATGCCGTAACGTCCGG
>CAZNWF010000006.1:0-56940 GCA_964576485.1 uncultured Geobacter sp.
CCGCTGACCTACTGATTACGAATCAGTTGCTCTACCATCTGAGCTAAAGTGGCGTCAGGAGAGCTAATCTTCTATACCATTGAGTGGTTTAAGTCAAGTACGGGCAGGATCACAGGGGACACTTAATCTCTTTGTTGTGAGATGTCTGATTGACATAAACAGTGTTTTATGTAAACTGGAATAAATTCAAACATGCGCATATTAGTATTATGTGGCAAATGTAATAAAAACAGTATTGTATTGTGATTGTACAGATTTAAACAGCTGTTATGTATCTTGCTTCTGCCAGATGAAGGAGGCAGTATGAATGGCGTAGCCCAGCAAACAACGGGATTTGATGGTGAAGTGTCAGGCATGAGCCTGACGGACCTGCTGCAGATCAAGGCCATGGGGCGTTTTAGTGGCCGGATTGTGGTGGAGCAGAACGGTAAATCCGGCCATCTCTTTTTCCGTGAGGGGGATCTGGTGCATGCCCAACTTGATCTCTTTGAGGGGAAAGATGCTTTTGCGCGTATTCTGGCCTGGGGCGGCGGCACCTTCCGTGCCGAGCCGAAGGTAGGTACCACGCGCCAGACTATTAACGAGAGTTTTCAGTATCTTCTGCTGGATGCCTTGCGGTTGCAGGATGAAATTGCCGCAGGTCTGGAGCAACAGAACCCGACATCAGAAACAGCACAGGTGCAAAAAGGGGGAGGAATGAAGGATCGGCTATCCGGTATTGCGGGCCTGCAGGATGTCGCCTTGACCGATCGGGGTGGTGCGGTTGTCCAGTCTATCGGTACTAATGCCGATGCCCTTGCAGCTCAGGGGATGTATCTGGTATCGACATCCTGTCAGATTGGCGATGAACTGGGTTTAGGCAGTTTTAAGGGGGCTGTGGTGCAGGGCACCTCTGGCCACATTGTCACCCTTGAAGGGGCTAAAAATTATCTTTTCATTGGGGTACAGGGAGACGTCAAGCCTTCTGCAGTTGAGGCTGAAGTCCGGCGTGCTCTGGGGAGCCAGGGGTAGGGGGTGATGATGGAAACCGTTCTTCGGAGTGTGGTGACATCGCCAGGGGTGATTGGCGGTATGATTGCGGATGATAGCGGTCAGTTGCTGGTCCGCTCAATGCCTGATATGTACGATAGCGGGCAGCTTGCCAGAGTTGGCACGTTACTGACGGAGCAGCAGTTCGGTGTTGAAGAGGCAACTGGCGGGGTTAGGCAGTCTGAGATCCGTTTTGAATTGGGTAAGCTGATATCCCGCTCGGCCGGAGAGCTTTTTCTGGTGCTGCTCTGTGAGCCTGGTGTCAATAATCAGGTCCTGTCAATCGCTTTGAATGTGGCGGCAAAGAAACTGGAAAAACTACCGCTACAGTCGGTAGTACAGCAACCTGCACCAGCCCATCCCAGCCAAATGACTCCGCCGCTTCAATCTGGCACCGGTTGGACCTTTATGCCGCTGCAGGTTGAAAACGGCAAGATGTTGTTGCAGGTGCAGATAGTGGATAGGACAGGGGGAACTTTCTGGTCTTCAATGGAGGAGCATGTCTCGGTAAATCGTTCTACCTGTCGTAGCATCTGGCGTCATTATGGTTCCCGCCCTTCAAAGAAATTTACTCTAACGAATCCCCGTAGTAACGTTAACTCTATTATTTCATTGGATGTTATTGAAGACGACAAAGAAAATATCTTTGATGGAAGGGCGCTGATTACTCTTGCAGCAGCCGAACATCTGCAACTGAAAGAGGGAGACCGGGTGATGGTTGAGGTGCCGAAGGGCACCGGCCTGTTCGGATGGGAAGGCATCTAGGTTTTTATGGTGTTGTGAAATTTTAAGCCTGGCCGCACCTCACAAGGGTGCGGCTTTTTGCGTCTACGGGGTTGATGAAGAATAATTATGTACACAGGAGTAGTGCCAGGTTGCAGGATCAGAGAGCCGTGGTAAGATACATGTATGAGGGTGTGTTATCAAATCTGCTGAGGGGGCAGCTGCATGAAATATATGCATCGTGTGATGCTGACAGCCTGTTCTGCAGTGCTGCTTCTTATGCTGCTGTCGCCTTTAGGCCATGCCGTTCAAATTGTGCGGGTGGGCTACGAACAAAATCACCCCATGGCCAGTACTTCAAACAGTGGCAGCGCCCAAGGGATCATGATTGATCTTGTAGAAGAGGTTGCCCGACGTGAAGGGTGGAGCATCCAGTATGCCCCCTGTGTCTGGAGTGAGTGCCTTGAAAATCTTGAAAATGCAGAGATTGATCTGCTGGTGGGCATTGCCCACACCCCGGAAAGAGCCCAGAAGTACAGTTACAACCAGCATACTGTTATATCAAACTGGGGACTGCTCTACGCCCGACCTGGCCAGAAAATCGAGAGCTACGCCGACCTGAATGGCAAACGGATTGCCGTGGTAAAAAATGATGTTTATTGCAACACCTTTATCAAGATGTTGCAGCAGTTCAATATCCGTTGTGATCTGGTCTATGCGGATAACTTTAAGGATATTTTTGATATGATTGACTGGGGAGAAGTGGATGCCGGGGTGGCAAACCGCTTCTTTTCGCTTCTGAACGAACGGTCTTTCAAGGTTAAACCCACGCCGATTATTTTCAGTCCGGTTTCGGTGCAGGTAGCTGCACCAAAAGGTAAAAATCAGCAGCTGTTGACGGCTTTTGACCGGCATCTTGAAGTGATGAAAAAGGATAAGAATTCGGTGTATCATCAGTCCCTGAAACGCTGGCTGGGGATTGAAGGGGCCGGGTATCGCATGCCGCGCTGGCTTTGGTGGAGTCTGGGCGGGGTGGTTGGCGGAGCATTGTTGCTCAGTATTTTTGTGGCCCTGCTGCGACGTGAAGTGCTACGCAAAACGAAGGATCTGAATCATCAGGTTGAAGAGCGCCGCAAACTGTTTACAGCTGTTGAGCAGAGCGCTAATTCGGTTGTTATTACCGACACTCAGGGGATAATCGAGTACGTCAATCCTCATTTCTGTTTGGTAACCGGCTATTCCAGCGACGAGGTCATCGGGCAAAAGCCCAGCCTGCTCAAATCAGGAAAACAGCCGCCAGAGCTGTATGCAGAGCTTTGGCAGACTATCCTGGCTGGCCATGAGTGGCGGGGAGAATTCTGCAATAAACGTAAGAACGGTACTTTTTACTGGGATCTGTGCAGCATTGCACCGATCAGGAATGAGGCGGGTGAAATAACTAATTTCATTGCCGTTAAAGAGGATATAACTACGCGCAAGGCCCATGAAGAGGCCCTGAACTGGCAGGCCAGCCATGACGGCCTGACTGGTCTCTATAATCGCTACTATCTGGAAAATCACCTGAGTACCACCGTCAAGCGGATGGAGGCTCAGCAAACCTTGTCCCTTCTGCTGATTGACATAGATAACCTCAAATTTGTTAACGATACCTTTGGCCATAGCTTTGGCGACCTGCTGTTGATTGAGGTTGCCAAGCGCCTGAGACAACTGGTTTCTGAAGACTCAGTGGTGGGACGTTTTTTGGGAGATGAATTTTTTCTGGTTGCCCCCTTGACAGGGGATCGTGAGCTGGCTGTCAATCTGGCCCATCAGGTTAAACGGCTGCTATCAGAGCTGTTTGTGGTGGAAGAAGTGGAGCTTGCTATCACCGTCAGTGTCGGTCTGGTAATCTATCCTGATGACGGAGAAGAGGAGCAGAATCTGTTACGCAATGCAGAGGCGGCCTTGCATGAAGCCAAGCGGTTGGGGCGTAACACCATTGTCTGCTATACCAGTGATTTCCATCAGCAGGCCCACTACCGCCTGATGTTGGCTTCCCGGCTGCATCGCGCCATGGAAAACGAAGAGTTCAGCCTGCGGTACCAGCCTCAGATCTGTCTGAAAACCGGCGAGATGATCGGGGTTGAGGCGTTGTTACGCTGGGAATGCCCCGATCTGGCACCGGTGAGTGCCACAGAGTTTATACCGATCCTTGAGGAAACCGGCCTGATTGTGCCGGTTGGCACCTGGGTTTTACAGCAGGCCTGTTGCCAGGCTGTATTCTGGCAACGCTCAGGCATGGCCGCCCCGCGGCTTTCGGTCAATATTTCAGCCCTGCAGTTTCAACGGGGAGATCTGCCTGAGACCGTTCGTCTGGCCTTGGCCGAATCAGGGCTTGCTCCGGAGCTGCTCTGTCTTGAGCTGACAGAAAGCATGCTGATGATTGACACCGTGCACGCTCAACAGAAGCTGCAGGCACTGCGTGACCTGGGAGTCAGCCTGTCTCTGGATGATTTTGGCACCGGGTATTCATCACTGGCCTACCTTTCCCGTTTGCCGGTGCAGGAGCTGAAGGTGGACCGGTCGTTTGTGCATCGGTTGCATACAACGCCGTCAGACACGGCGGTGGTTAATACGATTATTGCCATGGCACAGGAGTTGGGGCTGGAGCTGATTGCCGAAGGGGTTGAAACAGAAGAACAGGAGCAGCATCTGCTGACCCGGGGCTGTACAACCATGCAGGGTTTTTTATTCAGCACGCCGCTGCTGCCTGGTGAGCTGGCTGCTTTCATAGATCGTTGGGGTCACCATGGATCGCAGCAGTGAATCAAGTCTGATTAAGCAAGCGGCTGAGCTGGTCCGAGCTGCAGATTGTTTTGTGATTACTGCCGGCGCCGGGATGGGGGTAGACTCAGGACTACCTGATTTTCGCGGCAATCAGGGCTTCTGGCAGGCTTATCCTCCCTATGCCCGCCTTGGGCTTTCCTTTGCAGAATGTGCAAACCCGGAACATTTTGAACGTGATCCTGCCTTTGGTTGGGGCTTTTATGGTCATCGCACCAATCTGTACCGGGATACCGTACCCCATGAAGGGTTTCAGATTATCCGGCGCTGGATTGAGCATAAGGTGGCTTCTTATTTTGTGGTTACCTCTAACGTGGATGGCCAGTTTCAGAAAGCCGGTTTTGCTGATGACCGGATTCTGGAAGTGCATGGTTCAATCCACTGGTTGCAGTGCAGCAGCTCCTGCGGTGATGCCATCTGGCCCAACAACGAACAGATACCGGTCGATGAGACCACCATGCGGGCCGGGCATATTCCCCGTTGTCCCCGTTGCAGGGCGGTAAGTCGTCCCAATATCCTGATGTTTGGCGATTGGGCCTGGTTGCCGCAACGAACCCACCAGCAGGAGAAGCGGTTCCAGCGGTTTATGGACGAACAGGAAGGTAAGCGGATTGTGATACTTGAGATGGGGGCAGGTACCGCCATTCCCACCATCCGCGCCACCTCGGAACGTCTTGGCTGGCGTCATGCCGGGGCAACAGTGATCAGGATCAATATCCGCGAACCGGAGATTGAAACACCTCACATCGGTCTGGCCTGCGGAGCATTGAAAGGACTGCAGAGCATTGACACGCTGCTGCGTTAACTGTGGTTAAGCAGAGATGGCTCCTGTTCCGGGCAGGGGATTACCAACGGAATGCCGTCCAGCTCTTGTAACACCACCTGTAGCTGATACAGTTCCCTGATGTTGTCTGTCGTTATAACCTCCCTGCCGCCGGTTGCCAGCACGGCTCCCTCTTTCATCATCAAAAAACTGTCTGAAAAGCGCAAGGCCATATTCAGGTCATGCATGACCGCGATGGTGCTGATCTCCAGCTGTTTGGTCAGACTGCGGATCAGAGCCATGACATCGATCTGGCTGCGGATATCCAGGTGGTTTACCGGTTCATCCAGCAGTAGTATTGACGGTTGCTGTGCCAGCGTACGGGCGATGGCCACCCGCTGAAGTTCCCCCCCGCTTAACTGGAGTGTTGAACGTTCAGCGTAGCTGCTTAGGCCGGTAAGGCGGAGTATACGGGCGGTTTCGGCCAGGTCGTTGTCAGTCACCTGCCAGCCCAGATGGGGTTTGCGTCCGATCAGTACCGCCTCAAAAACGGTACAATCTATTGCGTGTGTATTCTGGGGCAGATAGCCGATGGTGCGGGCCAGTTCCTGTCGTGACAGACGCCTGAGGGACTGGCCGTTGATACGGATTTCACCACGTGATGGCTGCAGCAGGCCATTGATACATTTGAGCAGGGTGGATTTGCCACTGCCGTTCATCCCCAACACCGAAACCAGCTCTCCCTGTCGGAGGTTGAAGCTGATACCGTGCAGCACCTGACGGTTGCCGTATGCACAATCAAGCTGATCGATCCAGATCATAGCTGTCTCCGTTGCAACAGGAGAAAGAGGAACAGCGGGGCACCGGCAAAGGAGGTGATGATCCCTACCGGGATCACTACCGGGGCCAGGATGACGCGGGAGAGCATGTCTGCAACAAGCAGCAGCAGGGCACCACAGAGGGCAGCCGCAGGCAGCAGAAAACGGTGATCATTGCCGATCAGGGGCCGGATCAGGTGGGGCGCCATCAGGCCGATAAAGGCGATGATCCCCAGATAGGCGGTGATGACAGCCGTCAGCAGGCAGGTCAGCAACAGGCCGATCAGGCGTAATCCGGGGGTGTGCACCCCCAGGGTGCGGGCAACCTCATCACCCCATTGCAGGCTGTTGAAGCACCATCCCCTGTACAGCACAAAACCGCCGGTCAGCAGCAACAACAGTGCCATCAGACCATTTTCCTGCCATCCGGCCTTGCCCAGATCGCCAAAGGTCCAGAACAGGGTGGCAGCCACCTGCAGATCGCTGGCAAAGTACTGCAGCAGCATGGTGCAGGCGCTGAAGAAAGCGGCCATGGCTACACCGGACAGGATCAGTGCCTCGCTGGATAGTTGCCGCACTGAGGCGATGGTGAGAATGACCGCAATACTGAAGACCGCGCCGAAAAAGGCGCAGGTTGCGGTAATACTACGGCTTGAGAACAGTATCGCCTCGTTGCCGGTGCTGAAGGTCTGGCCGGAGCCCAGTAGGATAATGGCGCAGGCAGCGCCAAAAGCTGCCCCCTGGGAGACTCCCAAGGTGGAGGGAGCGGCCAGTGGATTTTTTAGCAGGGTCTGCATGATACTGCCGGAAAGGGCCAGGGCGGCCCCTGCCAGCATGGCCGCAACGGTGCGGGGCAATCGGATATTCCAAAGCAGGTGGTTGATCAGCTGGTCATCTGTCGTGGTAAAGATGCCCTGTATAATCCGGGGGAAGCTTAACGGGTAGGAGCCAATCCGCAGGGAGAGCAGTCCGGTCACTGCCAACAGGGTCAGCAGGGTCAGCAGCACCAGCAGGCGGTTGCGGATGCGACGGCTGTAGCTGCTGCTTGCCTCAACAACGGTTTCAGCGGACATGGCCGGTTTTGTTGTGTAATAGCAGTGGGCCGAAGCCTCCGTACTCGCGCTGCAGCTGCTCGTAGCAAGGTATGCCGACAAAGGTACGGCAGAGTTCGTCGGTCTTACGGGCCGGGTCAATATCGCCAAACCGTTTCGGGTGCAGCAGTTTGGCGGTGTACCACCTGTTTGCCAGGGCCAGCTCAAGGTTGGTGTGGTAGTTGTTGTACGGCAGGGTCTGGTAGACCTGATTGGTACGTACAGCAACAAGCCGGTTAAAAAAGTCACGGTTGCGGCTGAACTCCTGACGAACCAGCCCTGCGCCGCCGGCATCCACCAGTATCATCGCTGGATTCCAGACCAGCAGCTGTTCTTTGTCAATATAGGCATGGCCTCCCTTGGCAAGTTGCTTGGCCAGATTAATGGCGCCGCTGCTCTCAAGGGGGAAATAGTCGGTGTCGGTGGAGGTTATGCCGTGGCTACCCCTCTGGCTGACCGCACCGATATAAACCGGCATGGCGGTTACACCGGCCAGACGGCGGTCAAGTTCTTTTTGCTGTGTGGCCAGTTCTGCGATCAACTGGTTGGCCCGCTGTTCTCTTAGCAGGACAGAGCCCAGCAATCTGAAGGTCTCCTTAACCCGCTCCGGTTTCAGGACTCCCATGCCGCCGTAATCCAGAGCAAGCACCGGAACGCCGGTGATTTTGCCCAAATGGTCAGCCTGGGCACGGTCAGCCTCTGCGGTGATCAACAGATCTGGCCGCAGGGCGATGATCGCCTCGGCATTGACCGGTTTCTGTCGGCCTTCTGCCACTATCGGTAACCTTTCAGCACGGCTGCGGATGGCCAGATTGTAAGGTCTGGCGCTTGAAGGCGCCTGGCGGTTCTCTATCGCTTCAACCCCCACCACCAGAGCAAAGGCCTGCAGGTAGACCACAAAGCGGGTTGCACCGCCCAACGGGATGATCCGTTGCACTTTGGCTGGCAGCAGTACCCGGCGTCCTAACTGATCTATAACGATACGGCCCGGCGCAGCAAAGGCGCCTGCTGAACTGCAGAGCAGCAGTAGTGTGCTGACAAGTATAAGCAGGGGCTGTTTTACCATCCCCGTGTGTACTTTTCAAAGCAGTCCAGGCAGATCTTTTTCCCCTCATGTAAACGGATCAGGTGCTCAACGGCATGTTCGCCGCACTGTTCACAGGTAAGGCTGTCAAAAATGCGGGCCTTTTCCGGTACGCTGAATCCGGGCTGGCTGAACTGAAACAGCGTGGCCGGATCAGCATCCAGAATCATCTGCTGCAGCTCTTCCCGTCCAACATCCTTGCGGGAGACGGACAGCTTGAACACCATCCGCAGATTTTGCCCGGTGGTGCGGTTGAAGAAGCTGAAAGCCATCTTGCCCCGTTCACGGTAGAGCAGATTACCCTTGCCCAGACTGCAGCTGGTCAGCACCTGTACCGCATCCACGCCGCAGGCATCATTCTCGGTTACGCAGACCAGTTCATCATCGCCACCGCAGACTATCCCCATCTGCTGTTCCAATGCCTCAATCGCTTTGAAGCCGATGGCCAGGCCGGGGCAGGAATGGCCGTGGAAGTCAACGCACCGTTGCCAGGATGAAGCCTCCATCAGAAAGTCACCGCAACTGAGCCGATGGCTGAAAAGGGGGCGCCTTGGCAAGAGCTGGTTGCACCGGCGCCGCCTCGGGAGCCAGCATCGGTCCCGGCCTTTGGGCCTTGAAGTTCCATTCCTTTACTGCTGATCAGTCCGGCTGTCATGGTGCGCAGCATCGGTTCCCCCTGTTTATGGCGTGATAGCATCTAACGTAAGGTAAAGCGGATCGGCAGTGTCGCCTGTATTGCAACCGGTTTGCCGTTATAATGGGCCGGACTGAAGCTGGAACTGCGAACCGCTTCTACGGCTGCCTCGGCAAAGCCATAACCTGGGTCTTTCAGCAGTTCAACATGGGTCAGGTGGCCGGTTTCACTTATGGAAAGCTTTACTACGACTACGCCTTCCTTGCCACGTCGGCGGGCCAGCGAAGGATAGACCGGCTGGATCTGCTTCCGAAAAGCCGGACCGCCCGCGCTGCCGAATGTCGTTTCACGGGGAACAGCTTTTCCGACAGGCGCTGTCTGGGCGGTGCCGGGCAGATTGTGCCCTTTATCTGAAATTTTTAGTGGTTGGTCTGTTACAGCTATTGCTTGTTCTGTTATGGCACCGCTTGTACCCCGGTTAGCAGGTGCTATGGATGGTATTGGCCTGTCCGCTACGGTTTCAGTCCGTTTTACCAGGGGTGTTGCTGGGGCGGTGGCTGCAGGTGCAGCAGACTGGAGCTGTGTCTTCGTTGGTAGTGCTAATGCTGCGGCTTGCTTGACAGGTTTGACAGAGGGCGTCGCCGGAGCGGTGATAGCGCTGTTATTGCCTGCTGTTGGTGTAGCCAGATTAACCATGATGATAGCGGGTACATCAGGCTGTCTGTTTGGTAGTTCAGGCAACAAAAAAAGTACTACCAGGGTTATTGAGCCATGCAATAACAATGATACCAGCAGAAACAGACGGAATCTGGCACTACTCTGATCGGTATGGGTGATTGTCATTGCAGTCGTTTGTGGCACGTTTTTTTAAAATGTAACACAATAAAGGGGCACGAAAAAGAAAAAAGTAACACGGATAGGTTTGCAGGACCAGAAGGCATGGGCGCGTGTGTAAAGGTCAGGAGTGTTCAGGGGCTGCCGAGGTGAGGAACAGCTTGCCGTGTTTGACCCCTTTGACCCCCAGCAGTTCATCGGCAATCTGGTTGATATCAGCGCTGCTGCCACGCAAAACCAATACTTCAAGGCAGTTATGGGCATCAAGGTGGACATGCAGGGCGGAGACAATCTGATGATGATGGTGGTGCTGGTGCTCGGTCAACTTGTCTGCAAGGTCGCGGACATGGTGGTTGTAGACCATGGTGACCGTGCCGACCATCTCTTCATGGCCTGCAGCAGTCTTGTCTTCAACAAGGGTAGCACGAATCAGGTCTCTGATTGCCTCTGAGCGGTTCTGGTACCCCTTGCGGGTGATCAGGCGGTCAAAACTATCCAGCAGATCACTGTCGATTGAGATACCGAAGCGGGTGATGTCGCCCATGGCTGCCCTCCAGATGCGTTAAAAGTTAACAGGATCAGAATCGTTAACGCAGAGAAAGAAGAGAGAAGCAGAGACGCAGAGAACAGCAGTAATCATAGGGACGTCAAAGCTCATAAGCACTTCTGTTCGGTCCCTGTGTCTCTGCTCCTCTGCTCCTCTGCGTTAAGGTTTTCGCATCTATCTCTTCATGGCTTCGTCCATGACCTTATAGGCACAAAACTCCCCGCACATGGTGCAGGCGCCGTGCTCGGATACCGGTGATTTGGCACGATACTCCCGGGCCCGGTCCGGGTCAAGGGCTAGGGCAAACTGTCCTTCCCAGTCCAGCTTTTTCCGGGCTCTGGCCATGGCGTTGTCTTTATCAATGGCGCCTGGCAGGCCTTTGCAGATATCGGCGGCATGGGCTGCAATGCGTGAGGCGATCACCCCTTGGCGGACATCCTCAATCTCCGGCAGGGCCAGGTGCTCTGAGGGGGTGACGTAGCAGAGAAAGTCTGCCCCGGCTGCCCCGGCAATGGCGCCGCCAATGGCGCAGGTGATATGGTCGTAGCCCGGTGCGATATCGGTTACCAGCGGCCCCAGCACATAGAACGGCGCACCGTGGCAGAGCCGCTTCTGGAGCTGGATGTTGGCCTGAATCTGGTTCAGCGGCACATGGCCCGGACCTTCGATCATGACCTGTACCCCGGCATCCCAGGCCCGTTGGGTCAACTCACCCAGAATGATCAGCTCCTGAATCTGGGCCCGGTCAGTGGCGTCGGCCAGACAGCCGGGGCGGAAACCATCACCCAGTGACAGCGTGGCGTCGTACTCTTTGGTGATCTCAAGCAGACGGTCAAAGTTTTCATAGAGCGGGTTTTCCTTGTTGTTGTAGCTCATCCACTCAATGGTAAAGGAACCGCCACGGGAGACCACATCCATGATCCGGCCTTCGTTTTTCATCCGTTCAACCGTGGCACGGGTTACACCACAGTGTACGGTAATGAAGTCAACACCGTCATCCAGATGCTTGATGATCCCTTTGAAGATGTCATCGGCAGTCATATCCACCAACGCCTTTTTCTTGATCCGCACGGTGTCGGTTGCAGCCTGATAAAGCGGAACCGAGCCGATGCAGGCCGTGGTTTCAGCCACGATGGCGCGACGGATCTCATCCACCGGGCCGCCGGTGGAGAGGTCCATGATGGCATCTGCACCATGCTTGACCGCAACCCGGGCCTTTTCCAGCTCCTTGGTGATGTCGGTGTCATCAGCCGAGGTGCCGATGTTGGCATTCACCTTGGTGCGCAGGCCGGTTCCCACAGCCAGCGGGATGCCGTGCTGGTGGGTCTTGTCGTTGTGGCTGATGATGATGGCGCCTTTGGCAATACCGTCACGGATAAACTCCGGGGCAACACCTTCAGCAGCAGCAGCAGTCTTCATCTTGTCAGTAATAATCCCTTTGTGGGCGGCTTCAAGCTGGGTCATTGGTCTGTTTCCTTTGCAGCAAGATAGTGGTTGATCGGGCCATGGCCTTTGCCCATCGGGCGGGCCAGGCGGATGGCATTGGTGATAAAGTTTTTGGCCAGGCGGACCGCTTCTTTGAGCGGTTCCCCTTGGGACAGATAGGCGGCAATGGCAGAGGCAAAGCTGCAGCCGGTGCCGTGGGTGGCACTGGTGAAAAAGCGCTCAGAGCTGAAACGGTGGATGGTCTGGCCGTCAAAGAGGATATCAACGGCATCTCCACCACCCATATGTCCCCCTTTGATCAGTACGTTGGCTGCTCCCATGCTGTGTAGCTGCCGGGCTGCCTGTTCCATGGCAGCTTCACTGTTGATCCGGCAGTTTATCAGTCGTTCTGCCTCAGGAACATTGGGGGTCAGCAGGTAGGCTTGGGGCAGCAGCGTTTCCAAAAAGATGGCAACGGCATCAAGCTCAAGCAACGAGGCGCCGCCCTTGGCCACCATGACCGGGTCAATCACCACCGGATAATAATGGGTCTGCTCGGTCAGATACTCAGCCAGTAGCGAAATAATGGCCGGGGTGTGCAGCATACCGGTTTTGATAACGTCAATCGGCAGGTCAGAAAGCACGGTATCAATCTGATCCTTCACAAAGGAAGGGGGGATGCCGTGGATCGACTTGACCCCTCGGGTATTCTGGGCGGTCAGGGCGGTCAGGGCGGATGCCCCGTAGCTGCCCAATAGCGTAATCGTCTTCAGGTCTGCCTGGATACCGGCGCCGCCGCCGGAGTCACTGCCGGCAACGGTCAGGACACCACCACGGGGATAGGGGGCCATCCGGTTGAACAGCAGCCGCAGTTCTGTGGCTGCCACCTCTGGCCGGGGGGCTGACAGGACCGAAGAGATGACCGCAACCGCATCAGCGCCAGCCTCTATCACCCGGCAGGCATTGGCCGGGCTGATCCCGCCAATGGCCACAATCGGCAGCTTGACCCGGTCCCGGATGGCAGCCAGTCCTGAGGTGCCGGGCATATGGGTGATGTTTTTGCTGTCAGTGGGGTACATGGCGCCAAAACCCAGATAGTCAGCACCATCTGCCTCAGCCTTGAGTGCCTCATCCAGGTTATGGGTGGAGACGCCGATGATCTTGTTCGGCCCCAGCAGTTCACGGGCCTGTCGGGGAGAACCATCGTCCTGTCCCAGGTGCACACCATCAGCATCCAGATCATGGGCAAGTTTCAGGTTGTCGTTGACGATAAAAAGAGAGCCAAAGCGGTTGCAAAGCTGCTTCAGGCTGGTGCCTTCTTCAAGGCAGAACGCATAGGGCTTGTCCTTGGCGCGATACTGCAGCACCGCTACGCCGCCACGCAGGGCCCGGGCGACCCGTTCAAGCAGGTTATCCTGCTGATCAGTAATCAGATAGACACCGGCAATGGAACGGTCCCGCATGGTCTTTGGTGTCGTTATCACCAGACGTAGTGGCATGTTTTTTTTAGGCATTGCGTAGTACCTCGTGGTACGAAAAAGGGCCGCACTGAGTACTCAGGCGGCCCGGAAATAGATGCTTGGAACGAGGCCGCTTTCCTCCGCCGGCATTACCCGGTTCAGGTTCAAGGGGTCCGGCAACGCCGTCTCAGCCTATGCAAGGCTCCCCCAGGGCAAGGCAACCATACGATAAAATTTACAGGTCGTCAACCGCTTCCGTACAAAGAGTTTTCAGATTGCCCCCTGCGACGGGTCGTGGTAAGTAAGTGGCATGTTTGAC
The DNA here is from genome assembly GCA_964576485.1 of uncultured Geobacter sp. Lineage (GTDB taxonomy): Bacteria > Desulfobacterota > Desulfuromonadia > Geobacterales > Pseudopelobacteraceae > Trichlorobacter. The sequence goes on from CAZNWF010000006.1 coordinate 13,551, forward strand.
AGTCGCCCAACCTTTGCAGAGATAGATCTTGGTGCCCTGCGGGAGAACTATACCGTTGTCCGCGCTTCAGTGCCCTCACGCTCCGCCGTGCTGGCTGTGGTCAAGGCGGATGCCTATGGTCATGGCTTTCTTGAGGTAAGCCGCGAGCTGGAACGCCAGGGGGTAGATGCCTTTGGGGTGGCCTTTCTGGCTGAGGCGATCCAGCTGCGTAAAAGTGGCATTGATAAACCGGTGCTGTTGCTGGGAGGGATCTACCCTGGCCAGGAACGCAAGTGTGTTGGATTTGGTATCTCCTCCGCTGTTTTTTCCCTTGAACAACTGAAGGCTCTTGATCTGGCAGCGGGTAAACTCTACCGCAAGGCCCTGGTGCATCTGAAGGTGGATACCGGCATGGGCCGCCTTGGAATCCCCTATGATCAGGTGCCTGCCCTGCTGGATGCCCTCAAGCTGCTGCCCAATATCTATCTGGAAGGGGTTATTTCCCACTTTGCCTCAGCTGACGAGCTGGATGAATCGGGCCAGTACTTTACCCGGCTGCAGGGAGAACGCTTTGGCTGGGCAGTGGAGCAGATTCGCAAGGCCGGTTTTTCGCCCCGCTATATCCATATAGCCAACAGTGCCGGAGCACTGCTGAATGATTATCCCTTCTGTAATCTGGTGCGTCCCGGCATCGCACTGTACGGGGCGTTGCCTTCACCTGATTTTCAGGGCAGGCTTTCCCTGCGTCCGGTGATGCGTCTGAAAAGCAGGATCGCCATGCTGAAATGGGTTGAACCTTCCACTACCATCAGCTATGGACGCCGGTTTACGGCGGAGCAACGTACCCTGATTGCCAGCGTTCCGGTGGGCTATGCCGATGGCTACCCCCGTGCCCTGACCAACAAGGGCCAGGTTCTGGTCAGAGGGGAACGGGCGCAGGTTTCCGGTACCGTCTGTATGGATTGGCTGATGCTGGATGTCACCCATATCCCCGGCGTGGCTGTAGGTGATGATGTGACCCTGATCGGAGAGGACCGGCAGGGAAATACGGTCTTTGCGGAAGAGGTGGCCAATTGGGCCGGCACCATTCCGTACGAGTTGCTGTGTGGCATCAGCAAGCGGGTGCCACGGGTGTATCTGGGAGCAGGAAAGTAGGCTATGACCAACAAGAAGATCAAGCTGACCCAAACCGTCAAAGCTGCGGGCTGAGCGGCCAAGCTGGGCCCGGAGGGCCTTGCCACCGCGTTGGCAGGACTCAAGCGTCCTGCTGACCCCAGATTGATCGTGGGACCTGAGACGTCCGATGATGGGGGGGTCTATTATCTGACGCCGGAGATCGCGTTGGTGGAGAGTTGTGATGTAATTACTCCGCCAGCTGATGATCCCCGTGCCTTTGGCCGGATTGCGGCTGCAAATGCCCTTTCAGATATTTATGCCATGGGGGGCAAGCCTTTGACCGCCATGAATATCGCCTTTTTCCCAAGCTGCAGTCTGCCGCCTGAGATTCTTGGTGAAGTGCTGGCCGGGGGACAGGATGCCCTGAATGAGGCTGGCTGCTGTCTGGTGGGAGGGCATACGGTTGAAGATGAAGAAATGAAGTACGGCCTGTCGGTGACCGGTACCGTTCATCCTGATCAGGTGCTGCGTAACAGTACTGCCCGACCTGGTGACCTGTTGTTACTGACCAAACCGTTGGGCAGCGGCATTCTCTCAACCGCTGTCAAAGGTGAGATGGCAACTGAGGCGCAGGAGGCAGAGGCAGTGCGCTGGATGTCACTATTGAATCGTGCTGCTGCCGAGCTGATGCTGCGACACAATCCTTCTGCCTGTACCGATGTCACCGGTTTTGGCCTGATCGGCCATAGCTGTGAGATGGCTCTGGGGGCAGGGGTAACCTTTCGCTTGCAGCTGGATGCGATTCCCTTGATGGCAGGGGTGACAGATCAGATTGCTGATGGCATGGTGCCTGCCGGTTGCTATCAGAACCGTAGTTTCTACCTTTCAAGGGTAGATGCAGGCGACTGCGAGGCTGACCGGCTGCTGCCGCTGTTTGATCCCCAGACCTCCGGTGGTCTCCTGATCGCCTTACACCCTGACGATGCGGCATTGTTTCAGGTTGAGGCCAGCAAAAACAATATCTTCTGCGTAGCAATTGGTGACGTGCTGCCCCAGGCTGCCCTGCCGGTGATCATTAACTAAATTCTCTTGTGTTGTATACGCGTTGCAGTCTCAAAAGCTCTTGGCAGGCCCTTGTTTCCCATGTTACAAAGTTTCCCTGTTCGTAATTCATTAGGATAATCAAACCAACATACATCGAGGTGTCATTATGGCCAAAATTACACGGGCGCTGATCAGTGTTTCCGACAAGACCGGTATTGTAGAACTTTCCAAGGCCCTGGCAGGGTATGGGGTGGAGATTCTTTCCACAGGTGGGACCGCCAAGTTGCTGCGTGAGGCAGGTCTGACGGTTAAAGATGTGTCTGAATTTACCGGTTTTCCTGAAATGCTGGATGGTCGGGTCAAGACCCTGCATCCCAAGGTGCATGGCGGTCTGTTGGGTATTCGTGCCAATACAGAGCACCAGGCCAAGATGAAGGAGCATGGCATCGAGCCGATTGATATGGTGGTGGTTAACCTCTACCCCTTTGAGGCAACCGTGGCCAAGCCGGATTGTACCCTGGAAGATGCCATCGAGAACATTGATATCGGCGGCCCCACCATGCTGCGTTCTGCTGCAAAAAATAATCATGATGTGACGGTGCTGGTTGATGCTGCTGACTATGCCACGGTACTGGAAGAGATGGCTGCAGATGCCGGCTGCGTTTCAGTGAAGACCAACTTCCGCCTGGCTGTGAAGGTGTATCAGCACACTGCAGCCTACGACGGTGCCATTTCAAACTGGCTGGGAGCCCGTCTGGATGAGTCTGTTGCAGAATATCCTGATACCTTTACCCTGCAGGTGAAAAAAGCACAGGACCTGCGGTATGGTGAGAACCCCCACCAGTCAGCCGCCTTCTATGTAGAACGTGGCATCACTGAACCCTGTGTTTCCAATGCAGTCCAGTTGCAGGGTAAGGAGCTTTCCTTTAACAATATTATTGACCTTGATGCCGCCATTGAGACGGTCAAAGAGTTTACGGACAAGCCTGCTGCTGTCATTATCAAACACACCAACCCTTGCGGCGTAGCCCTGGGGGATTCTCCGATCTCCGCCTATCTCAAGGCCCGCGAGTGTGATCCGGTTTCTGCCTTTGGTGGTATTGTCGGTTTTAACCGGATTGTTGATGCTGCTGCTGCACGTGAGTTAACCTCAACCTTCCTGGAAGCGGTCATCGCCCCTGGCTATGATGAGGAGGCGCTGGCCATCTTCACGGCCAAGAAGAACGTGCGGGTGATGCAGGTGCCGCTCTTGGCCGGACATCTGCAGACCGGTTATGACCTGAAGCGAGTGGTTGGTGGTCTGCTGCTGCAAGGCCGTGATCTGGGAATGGTTGCTGCAACTGACTGCAAGGTGGTTTCTCAGCGCCAACCAACTGCACAGGAACTGGCAGCACTTGATTTTGCCTGGCGGGTCTGCAAGCATGTTAAGTCCAATGCCATTGTCTTTACCAATGCTGACCAGACCGTGGGGATTGGCGCTGGCCAGATGTCACGGGTGGATTCCTCCAAGATCGCTGTCCAGAAGGCACTGCTGCCGATTAAGGGTACCGTGCTGGCCTCCGATGCCTTCTTCCCGTTCCGTGATGGTGTTGATGCCGCTGCCGAGGCAGGTGTCACGGCGATCATCCAACCGGGTGGTTCAGTGCGGGATGAAGAGGTGATTCAGGCGGCCAATGAGCATGGGATGGCGATGGTCTTTACCTCAATGAGGCATTTTAGACACTGATTTACCAAACCTTAACGCAGAGACGCCGAGTGGCAGAGAGGTAGAGAAAAAATGAGTGATTTATTTGTTTTCCCTGCGCCTCTGCCACTCTCTTATTTTACTCTGCGTTATGACTTGAAAGGTTCTTACCCATGAAAATTCTGGTAATCGGCGGCGGTGGCCGCGAGCATGCCCTGGTCTGGAAGATCGCCCAATCACCGTTGGTGACGCAGATTTACTGCGCCCCAGGCAATCCTGGTACAGCGCAGCTGGCTACCAATCTGCCGATCAAGGTGGAAGAGATTGACAAGCTGTTGGGGTTTGCCAAATCTGAAGGGATTGATCTGGCGGTGGTGGGGCCGGAACTGCCGCTGTCGCTGGGGATTGTGGATCTGTTCCGCGAGTACGGGGTCAAGATCTTCGGCCCCAGTCGTGCTGCAGCACGGATTGAGGCCAGCAAGGCCTTTTCCAAGGATCTGATGCACAAGTACGCCATCCCCACCGCTGCCTATGGCGTTTTTACCGAGATTCCGGCTGCCGAGGCCTTTATTCGCACAACCGGCGCGCCGATTGTGGTCAAGGCCGATGGCCTGGCTGCCGGTAAAGGGGTCATTATTGCCCAGACTGAAGCTGAGGCCATTGCAGCTGTGCAAGATATGCTTTCCGGTAACGCCTTTGGTGATGCCGGTTCCCGGGTGGTGGTTGAAGAATTCCTGACTGGTGAAGAGGCCTCCTTTCTGGCCATTACCGATGGGAAATTTGTGATTCCGTTGGCCTCTGCCCAGGACCACAAGGCCATTTTTGATGGTGATCAGGGGCCTAATACCGGTGGCATGGGGGCCTATTCCCCGGCTCCGGTGGTGACGCCTGAGGTGCACCAAAAGGCGATGGAGCAGGTGGTGCAGCGGGCGGTTGATGGTATGGCTGCTGAAGGTTGCGCCTATCAGGGGATTGTTTATGCCGGCCTGATGGTCAAGGATGGTGAAGTCAAAACCCTGGAGTTTAATGCCCGTTTTGGCGATCCGGAGTGCCAGCCGCTCTTGATGCGGATGAGATCAGATCTGGTGCCGCTCTTGCTGGCAGTGGCTGAAGGAGATTTGTCAAAGCATAGGATTGAATGGCATGATCAGGCAGCTATCTGCGTGGTCATGGCTGCGGAAGGGTACCCCGGTGATTACCCAAAAGGGGATGCTATTACCGGAATTGAGGCAGCGGAGCAGTTGGCTGATGTAACGGTTTTTCATGCCGGTACTGCAGAAAAAGATGGTCAAATTGTAACTGCTGGCGGCCGGGTGCTGGGGGTTACCGCTTTAGGTGATACCGTTGCAGCAGCGATTGAACGGGCCTATCAGGGGGTTGACAAGATTTCCTGGCGTGGTGTTCAGTTTCGTCGTGATATTGGGAAAAAGGCCCTTGGGCGCAGGTAGATTACACGGTTGGTATGTATAATGCTTGACATCTCTTCAGGGGCTGTGATTAAGTTCCTGCATCTTTCATACACCATTAAGGAGGTTGTAACGATGAAAAAGTCTATTATCGCCATGTTTGCTGTTGTTGCCTTTGCCGGTTCCGCTTTTGCTGCTGCTCAAGACAGCTACGAGTACAAAGGTGGTTCTTTTGGCAAGGTAGCTTTCCCCCACAAGGCACATGCCAAGTTGGGCTGTACCAAGTGCCATGAAGGCGGCATTAAGAAGATAGAGATCAACAAGGAAGTTGCCCACAACAAGTTGTGTGTAAAGTGCCACAAGGCAGAGGCCAAAGGTCCTCAAGGCTGCAAGGATTGCCACAAGAAATAGTGCACGTTCTGTAGGTGGTTTACACAAAAAAGGGTCAGCGTTCGCTGGCCCTTTTTTAATTTATTTGATGTTTGTCAAGGCCCTTTAGTAAAAAGCGCTACCCATTTTCCCGGGGATACGCTATAACAAGTCATACAATACAGAAATAGTCGTGAATAGTATCCTTCTTATGTTACCTTTTTAACACGGATTTAATGGAGCGTTCTGTGAGTACCAATCAGCGTGGTTTTGTGCAACAGATCTGGGATTTCTTTTGTTCACTCAAGCTTACTCTCTTTGTGCTGATTACCTTGGCCATTACCTCAATCATCGGAACCGTTATTCCTCAGCATCCGAATATTGATGAACGCTATTGGGCCACCATTAGTGCCGGCCGCAAGCTGCTGTATGAGAGGCTTGGCTTCTTTGATATGTACCATTCCTGGTGGTTTTTGGCGTTGCTGACGCTGTTCAGCGTAAACCTTATCGCCTGTTCCATCAAACGCTTGCCCCATGTCTTCAAATTTGTTTCTGAGCCAGCCACCATACTGTCTGAAACCCAGCAGAAGATTTTTCCCAGCAAGGATCTGAAACTGAGCGGTTCTCTTGATGACTCACGGGATAAACTCTCTGCATTCCTGTCATCACATTTTTCATCACCCACCATCACCCGGGTCGGCAACCAGTACCATCTTTTTGCCCAGAAAAACGCCTGGTGTCGACTGGGCGTGTATGTTGTCCATTTCAGTATTCTGGTGATCATGGCCGGAACAATCATCGGCAATATATGGGGTTACAAGGGGTTTGTGGCAATTGTTGAAGGAGATACGATCAACAGCATTAAGGCCCGTAACGGCAAAGATGTTGCCCTCGGTTTTGAGGTTAAGTGTGACCAGTTTACCGTTTCCTTCTATGATGCTCCTGGCGGTGGTGGCCCAAGTCAGATGCCAAAAGAGTTTAAGAGTATTCTTACGCTGACTGAAAATGGCAAAGAAGTGCCAGGGTACAAGCATGCCCGGGTGGTGGTGAACGAACCACTTAGTTACAAAGGGATCACCTTTTACCAGTCCAGCTATGGCCAGGCCAATGACCCCAGCGCCTTCTTTTTTGCGGTAAAAAACCGTGCAAGCGGTAAAACCGAGCAGATTGCGCTGCGCCCTGGTACCCAGACCCGCCTGGTTGATGGACGTCTGATCTCCATTGTTGATCTGACCGACAACCCCGGAGAGGGTACGGCTGCAGTATTAAGTGTGAGTGATAAGGGAGCGGAACCGAAGTTTTTCAAGGTATTTAAAAACAACCCCACGCTGGATGAACTGCGAGGGGATAGCTTGATTTTTAGCTTTATCGGTACAGATGCCCGGATGTATACCGGCCTGCAGGTCAATAAAGACCCCGGTGTCTGGGTGGTCTGGACCGGCTGTATTATGATGTGTCTTGGCCTTTGCATCGCCTTCTTCATGTCCCATAAGCGGGTCTGGATTGTGGTGCAGCATGGTTATGCACGTATCTATGGTAATGCCAGCAAGAATCAGCCGGCATTTCTGACTGAGTTTGAGGCATTGGCCGCAGAACTCCAGAAACAGACTATCTAAGCGGAGGACTATACGTAATGTTGAGTGCAAAACTCTTTAATGCTACCACCATCTTCTATATGGTTTCTACCCTGGCTTTTATCGGCTTTCTTGCCAGTCGCAATAAGAGTGTTGGCCTGGTCGGGTCTATTTTGGCCTGGGGCGGTTTTGCCGTCCAGACCGTCGCGATCGGTCTGCGTTGGAAAGAATCCTATGATATCGGGTTGGGTCATGCCCCAATGTCAAACCTGTATGAATCAGTTGTCTTTTTTGCCTGGAGCATTGTGCTGATCTTCGGCATTATTGATATCAAATACAAGTACCGGATCATCGGTGCCTTTGTAATGCCGTTTGCGCTGCTTGGTATGGCCTGGGCGCAGCTTTACCTGCCCGCTGATATCAACCCGTTGATGCCGGCGCTACAAAGCAACTGGCTGCTCTATCACGTCATTACCTGCTTCCTGGGCTATGCCGCCTTTGCCGTGGCCTGTGGCGTCTCGATCATGTATCTGATCAAGGCCAAGAGCGAAGAAAAAGGGAGCGAGGCAGCAGGTGGCCTGATGTCCCAGTTTCCGCCTACCCGTGTACTTGATGACCTGAACTACAAGGCGATCATGGTTGGTTTTCCGCTTCTGACGCTGGGGATTATCACCGGTGCTGCCTGGGCTAACTATGCCTGGGGAACCTACTGGAGCTGGGATCCAAAAGAAACCTGGTCCCTGATTGTCTGGTTTGTCTACGCTGCCTTCCTGCATGCCCGTTTTACCAAAGGCTGGGTTGGCAAGCGGGCTGCCTGGCTCTCGATCATCGGTTTTGTTGCCACCATCTTCTGCTATCTGGGCGTAAACCTGTTGTTGTCAGGGCTACATAGCTATGGTAATTTAAGCTAGTTTTCATGGCTTGTTACTGCTTGAAAAAACCGGGTTCACCCGGTTTTTTCTGTTTATGGGGTTGTGGTGCTGACTATCTCCGTCATTATACCGATCAAGCCTGGCCTGGTGCCGCAGGCAGCAGGGCGGATAACATCGCTGGGGTGGCTGTCTGACCACTGTGAACTGCTGGTTGCAGAAGGGACCAATCCCAGTTGCCAGCGGAATCAGGCAGCGCAGCAGGCCAGCGGTGTCATTATCTATTTTCTGGATGATGATTCACAGGTGGCACCGGATGCCCTGCAGCGGCTTGAACAGCATTTTGCTGATCCGCTGGTGGTTGCTGTTGGTGGTCCCTCTTTGACGCCGGCAACGGACAGCCTGCTGCAGCAAGGGATTGGTGCGGTACTTGGCTCCTTGCTTGGAGCAGGTGGTGTGCGTAATCGCTATCGGGCCGTTGGAACAGTCAGGCAGGCCAGCGAACGAGAGCTGATCCTCTGTAACCTTGCAGTCCGGCGGGATGTCTTTCTGGCAGCCGGTGGCCTGGATGAACGCCTGTATCCCAATGAAGAAAACGAGCTGCTTGACCGCTTGAAAAAGGGGGGCGGCAGGTTGTTGCATGACCCTGCACTTGCGGTTGAACGTAGTCAACGAGCCTCTATCCCCGCTTTTGTCAAGCAGATGTACCGCTATGGTCGCGGCAGGGCGAAACAGACCAGAATTGCCGGTTTTAACGGTTTGATGCCGTTTGTGCCGCTAGCCTTTGTGTTCTACCTGCTGATACTGCCGTTTGTACCTGTTCCCGGTTGGTGGTTGCCGTTACTGGTATATGCTTGCGCTGCTTGGCTCTGTTCTGTACGCACTGCCCTGCAACAGCGACAACCGTTGTTTCTGCTGCTGGTGCCGCTCCTGTTGTTACTCTTGCATGTAGCCAACGGTAGTGGCTTGTTAACCGGCTTTCTGTTCCCTGGCACGCGTAACGTGTGCTATAACCGTCAACCGGTAACCGTACGCCGTCTACAGCAGTAACCTATTCTGGAGTTTTCGATGGACCTGAGCGTTGTTGTCCCGATCTATTTTGAAGAAGATAATATCAGGCCGCTCTATGCAGCCATAACTGCCGCCCTTGATCCAACTGACTTGCGGTATGAGATCATCTGTGTGGATGATGGCTCAGGCGATAACTCCTTTCCATTGCTTAAAGAGCTTGCTGCCACTGATCAGCGTCTGCGGGTGATCCGCTTCCGGCGTAACTTTGGACAGACCGCAGCCATGGCAGCCGGATTTGAGGCTGCCCGTGGCGCGGTGATCGTGCCGATGGATGGTGATCTGCAGAATGACCCGGCTGATATTCCGCTACTGCTGGAAAAGATCAGGGAGGGATATGATGTTGTTTCCGGCTGGCGCAAGGACCGGCAGGATACCTTCATCAACCGCAAACTGCCCTCCATGATTGCCAACGGCCTGATCTCCCGTCTGACTGATGTCCATCTGCACGACTATGGTTGCACGCTTAAGGCCTACCGCCGTGAGGTACTGGAGGGGATCGGCCTGTATGGCGAGATGCACCGCTTTGTGCCGGCGCTTGCCTCGCGGATCGGTGCCAGGGTGGCAGAACTGCCGGTGCGCCATCATCCTCGACTGCATGGCACCAGTAAGTACGGTATTTCCCGCACCGTGCGGGTGGTGCTTGATCTGCTGACAGTCAAATTTCTGCTCTCCTACGCCACCAAACCGATCCAGCTGTTTGGCAAATGGGGCATCTACTCCATGCTGCTGGCCTGTGGCAGCGGTGGGGCCATGGTCTATATGAAGCTGTTTGCGGGTACCAGCATGAACCGTAATCCACTCCTGATTCTGACCGCCTTCCTGATGTTCATGGGGATCCAGTTCATTACCCTTGGTCTGCTGGGAGAACTGAATGCCCGCACCTACTACGAATCCCAGGGTAAACCGATCTACTCAGTAAAAGAGCGGCTGAACGATCCTGATGAGCATGCCTGAAAAACCGTTGCGTATCCTGATGATCGCCCCCACGCCGTACTTCTCGGATCGTGGTTGCCATGTCAGGATCTATGAAGAGGCCAGGGCGTTGCTGGCTCTGGGGCATCAGGTGACGGTCGTCAGCTACCACCTGGGACGAGATCTCGAACCAGTGCCGGTTGAGCGCACCGTATCAATCCCCTGGTACAGCAAATATGAGGCAGGTCCTTCGTGGCATAAACCCTACCTGGACCTGTTGTTGCTCTGCACGTCGCTGCGTGTTGCCCGTCAGTTCAAGCCGGATCTTATTCATGCCCATCTCCACGAAGGGGTGTTGATCGGTTGGCTGGTTGCCCGGCTGCGCAGGATACCGCTTTTGTTTGATTATCAGGGCAGCCTGAGTGGTGAATCACTCAACCACGGTTTTTTTGGAAGCGGCTCCCTGTTACATCGCCTGTTCCGTTGGACTGAAGGGCGGATCAACCGTCTGGCTGATTTGATCATCACCAGCTCAACGCCTGGCCGGCAGGAGTTAACCCGTTTTTGGCAGATGCCGTTACAGCAGGTGGTTGCACTGCCAGACGGTGTTGATACAACGGTCTTCCGTTACTTTCCCCGCACTGCAGCCCGCCAGCGTCTGGGACTTGATGAACAGGTGCCGGTGATCCTCTATCTGGGCCTGTTCAACCAGTACCAGGGGGTTGATCTGCTGATCCATGCTGCACGGCTGATGATCCAGCAGGGCAGGAACTTCCACCTGCTGCTGATGGGCTACCCGGAGCAGGAATACCGGCAGCTGGTGGATGAGCTGAACATCAACAGCTTTGTCACTTTTACCGGGCGTGTTGACTATGCTGATGCCCCGTTGCTGCTGGCTGCCGCTGATCTGGCGGTTTCCCCCAAGATCTCTGACACCGAAGCCAATGGCAAGCTATTAAACTACATGGCCTGCGGCCTGCCGGTGGTGGCCTTTGATGCGCCGGTTAACTGGGAACTGCTGGGTGATGATGGCATCTATGCTGCCTTTGGCGATGTCGTTGAGCTGGCCCGTTGTCTTGCCACTGCCCTGACTGATCGGGAGGCGTTACGACAGCGGGGCAAGCGTTTGCGTATGCGGGCAGTTGAACAGCTCTCTTGGGATGTGCGGGTAAAAGAGCTGGAATTGGTCTACCAACGTTTACTCAAGGTTGAAAAATAATCTGTCCTGGAGTACGGTTCAGGTCATGAACAAATCGACAGCTGCTTCACTTGATGAGTATACCTTGTTCAGACTGCTCTGTGAGTTAGAGCAGGGCTCTGTCAGTTCGCAGCGGGATCTGGCCCGCAGGCTGGATAGTGCCCTGGGGCTGGTCAACAATTACCTTAAGATAGCTTCTGCCAGAGGGTGGGTCCGGGTCAAGGAGTTGGTTGGCAACCGCTGCAGCTACCATCTTACCCCTAAGGGAGGGGCAGAGCTGCGGCGTTTGACGCTGCTGCACAGCCGTTACCTGAACCGTATGATCCCGCTTGTCTTGCAGGAGTATCGCCAGCTGTGCAGGCAGTTGCAGGAAGAAGGGGTAGAACGGGTTGCCCTGTGTGGCATAGACGGCTGCGCTGAGCTGGCCTGGTTAGCGCTGCATGAGGCAGGTGTTGAGGTGGTGCTGGTCATGGATATAGATGCCGCTGATACTGTCTTTATGGGGCGCGAGGTGGTGTCATTGGCCCGAGCCATGCTGGGGGGGATCTACAAGGTGGTAATCAGTTCGCGCAATCGGGCAGATCAACTGTATCATGCCTTGCTGGATCTGGGGGCAGACCCGATGTCAATCAAAGTGCCGGTAATATTTTTGGAGAACAGATAATGGAACATGGTGCAAAGATATTTGTGGCTGGCCACCGCGGCATGGTTGGTTCTGCCATTGTCAGGAAACTTGAGCAGGCTGGCTACCACAACCTGGTACTAAAAACCTCCTCAGAGCTGGATTTGCGTAATCAAGCTGCCGTTGCAGCCTTTTTCGAACAGGAACAGCCGGACTATCTCTTTCTTGCTGCAGCGCGGGTGGGAGGCATCATTGCTAACAGTACCCGTAAGGCAGAGTTTCTCTATGATAACCTGATGATCCAGACCAATGTGATTCATGAGGCATGGAAGAACAATGTTAAGCGGCTGTTATTTCTGGGTAGTACCTGTATTTATCCGAAACTTGCTCCCCAGCCGATCCGTGAGTCTGATCTGCTGACCTCACCACTTGAACCAAGCAATGATGCCTACGCCATAGCCAAGATCGCCGGTATCTACCAGTGTCGTTCCTACAACCAGCAGTACGGCACTCGCTTTCTGGCCGCCATGCCCAATAATCTCTACGGCCCTGGTGATAACTACGATTTGACCGGCTCTCACGTCCTGCCGGCCCTGCTACGTAAGTTTCACGAGGCCAAGCAATCTGATTCTCCTGATGTCACCGTCTGGGGTACCGGCACCCCGCTGCGGGAATTCATGCATGTAGATGATCTGGCTGATGCCTCGCTATTTCTGATGCTGCTTGATGATGGCCGCTACGAAGAACTTCTGACTTATTCTGACGCATCTGCCTTGATCAACGTCGGGTCAGGCCAGGAAATCAGCATCGCCGGACTTGCCCGAATGGTGCAGCAGGTGGTGGGTTTCAAAGGAGAGCTCGTCTTTGACAGGGACAAGCCAGACGGCACACCCCGTAAACTGGCCGACTCATCCCGTCTGCATGCCCTGGGCTGGAAACACCGCATAGAGCTTGAGGATGGTGTGCGGGATGCCTACCGGTGGTTTGTTGAACAGTATGTGTCCTAGCCGGCTGGACTAACCTTCCATGCATGCTTTTGTACAATTGGTGCGCCGTATTCGTGGTGAGCTGGTATGGGTGTTAATCGGGCATTCTGCAGCTTTTCTAGGGGGGCTGGTCGGTATCAAACTGCTTACCCGTCAGCTTGGACCAGTCGGCTACGGTCAATTGGCGCTTGGATTGACCATTGCCGGTTTTCTAACCACCTTTCTGCATAATCCTCTTTCCAATGCTGCTGCGCGTTTTTATGCACCGTACCGAGATAGTGGTAAAGAAGGCCTGTACTTCCTTGTATTGCGTAATCTCCATACCAAACTGCTGCAGTTGTTCATTTCGCCTGTTATTGTCGGATCACTCCTTGTATACCTGGCCAAAGGTAGCGTGTGGGGAGGACTCGTATTCTGGGGACTTGTGTTTGGGATGATCAGCGGAGTTGGTGTTTCATTCCTTGCCTGGCAGAATGCAGCTCGTGATCGTAAAAGTGCCACCATTGCCCAGATTGGCGATGTATGGTTACGGATTGGCAGCGCAATTCTAGCTGCTGTGTTGTTTGGTACCGGCTTTGCTGCACTTGGAGGGTACTGTGTTGGTTCCCTTCTGGTCGTTCTATGGCAGTACAGCAGGTTTTATCAGCAGCAACTGAAGTTGAGCCAGTTGGGAGCGGTGCCGCAGCAAGAGCAGGTGAGACAGGCGCAGCATGAGTTTTTAATGTTTATTGTTCCCTTTGTAGGTTATGCACTGTTTACGGTGGTTACCTTGTTCGCTGATCGCTGGATTCTTCAATTTTTTGCAGGTTCAGCTTCTGTAGGTATTTATGCTGCATTATTCCAGATTGCAGCTTCGCCGGTTAATCTCTTGTTTGCCGTGATCAATCAGTTAATGGTTCCTATTATCTATGAACGTGCAGGCAGCATGATTTCTCAGAAACAGCAGGTTGAGGCTCGACGTCTGATTCGCCGTACTGTGGCAGTCGCTGTGGTATGTTCTGCTGCAGGGACGCTACTTACGGCCCTGCTGGCCTATCCGGTAGCCCTGCTGTTAACAACATCTGAATTTGCAAAATATTCCTCAGTACTTTGGCTGCTGGTACTCGGCCTTGCGCTGTGGCAGATAGGGCAGGTAATGACACTGACAGGAAACTGTATGCATAAACCAATGAGCTATATCTGGCCAAAAGGAATTCATGCGGTTGTCTTGTGTGGTTTGGGGATAGCTCTAACATCATTTATGGGCATACAAGGTATGGCTGTTGCACTTCTTGTGTCTTCTTCAGTTTACATTACAGTCGTTGCCATAGTAAATGCACGTTTATACCGGTTATCTCAGTGGCGCCCATGATTACGGTACTGCTGAATGGCGGTCTGGGTAACCAGCTTTTTCAGTATGCAGCGGGAAGGGCGTTAGCTGAAAAACATGGAGTTGAGTTGTCCCTTGACCTTTCACGCTTAACGCATCCAAAACCGGGGGATACTCCTCGCCTTTTTGAACTTGCTCCATTTAACATCAAGGCATTGCTACTGTCTGAGGAGAACCGGCAGCCATTGGGGAGTTATCAAGCATGCATGCATCGCCTGTTATTGAAGACCGGCATAACTTTTGGGGCTCGCGTAACACTAAAAGAGCGATCCAGCAGATTTGATCCATTGTTTCTCAAGGCACCGTCAGATTGTATTCTGGATGGTTTCTGGCAGTCGGAGCGTTATTTTAAACAAATTGCCAGTCTTCTGCAGCAGGAACTCAGTCTTAAGGCTCCAACTCCTGCCTTACGTAAGGCACGTAGCGCACTCTCTGATTCCACTGTGGCGGTGCATGTAAGGCGTGGTGACTATGTCACCAATCCCGCAGCAGCCAGCTTTCATGGTACCTGCTCGCAGGATTATTACCGAGTTGCCGTTGCCGTGATCCAGCAGCGTTATAACAACTCTCGATTTTTGGTGTTTTCAGATGATCCAACATGGTGTCAGGAACATCTTAATTTGGGGGTTTCGTTCAGGCTTGCCGAAGATTTCAGGTTGAACGGGCCTGCAGAAGAGATGCTGCTCATGTCCCGGTGCAGACATCAGATTATTGCCAACAGCAGTTTCAGTTGGTGGGGCGCCTGGCTAAATAGCTCACCGGATAAACTGGTCATCGCCCCTTCCCAATGGTTCGCTGACCATGCTGTTGATACCGGTGATCTTGTGCCGAAAAACTGGGTGCGCCTGCCATGACCGTTCCACGTGTTTCAGTTCTGATGCCGGTATACAATGGCGAACGCTTCCTGCGGGAGGCGATTGACAGTATTCTGGGACAAAGCTTTCATGCTTTTGAGCTGATCATTGTTGACGATGGCTCAACTGATTCTTCTGCTGCGTGCATTGCCTCGTATCATGATACCCGCATAATCAGCGTTACAAATGAAATCAATCAAGGGATTGTAGTAACTCGCAACAGAGGGATTGAACTGGCCCGTGGAGAGTATATCGCCCTGATGGATTGCGATGACATGAGCATGCCGGAGCGGCTTGCCGCACAGGTTGCGTTTCTGGATATGCATCAGTCTATGGCTGCAGTAGCAACATCTGTAGAATGTGTTGATGAAAACGGGGTGTTTCTGAACCGGTGGACTGATGACAGATCAACGGTAACCCCGGATCAAATAAAAGCATTATTGCCCAGAGCCAATTGTGTCGCCAACTCTTCCCTGATGATCAGGGCGGATGTACTGCGCAAGTACCGTTATCAAGGTACGCGTGACGCAGTTGAGGATTATGATTTGTTGCTCAGACTGGTATCAGACGGCCTGCAGGTGGCAAAGATACCGGTGCCACTACTGCACTACCGAATTGTAAACTCCTCATTCAGTTCTTTGGGACGGTCATTGCCATCTGAATATCGGCATGTAAGAGCAAAAAGTCGTTTTTTGCGTCACGCGATTGTCAGTAAGCGCCTGAATCTATTTTGCCTGCAGGTAAGTATCTCGTTACTGCGGGATGCTGCTCGCCTGTCTATAAAAAAGATGCTTCGTCTGCTACTGGGAGAATGGCCGGATGACAATCGTGATAAGCTGGCTTTGCAACTGAACCGGACTCCTTTTGTGCGGTTCCTTGTGCAGATGTCGTCACTTCTGGGGGGATTAGTTCCTGTAGTAAACCGTTCCGGTCTGTTTTTTTTCTTTCCATTTTTTCATGTAGGTGGGGCCGAGCGGGTCCATGCCGGTGTGGTTAACTGTTTTCGGGATGAAAAACCGTGGGTCATTTTTACCAAGAAGTCCTCTTCCCGTGAGTTTTATGGCTTGTTCGATCAAGGTGCCAGACTGTTCAATCTCTGGCCGATCTGCAAGTATCTCTATCCCTTCAGTGTGGGACTGGCTGCTGGGCTTATCAATCGTCATAAGCAACCGGTGGTTTTTGGGGCTAACAGCCTTTTTTATGCCCTTCTACTGCCATTTTTGAAGCCCCACGTCCGTTGCTCTGATTTGATTCATGCCTTTGGCGGCGGTGTAGAAACCTTTACCCTGCCGGCAGTGCCACGGCTTGATTGCCGGGTAGTAATCAATCAGCAGACCAGAGAGGATCTGCGGGAACAGTATCATAATGCAGGTCTTGATACGACACTGACTGAACGGATCGTACTGATTCCCAATCGCGTACCTCTGCCGTCAGCCATGCCTGATAAACAATGGGACGGGCCGTTGCAGGTACTGTTTGTTGGTCGCGGCAGCGAGGAAAAACGGGTGCATCTGATCGGGCGAACCGCCCGGCGCTGCAGGCAGGAGGGATTGCAGGTAAACTTCACACTGGTGGGAGCTGGCGCTGATAGGCTTGAGTCAGGTGATGAAGGGTACTGCACTGTTGCAGGTCATATTAGTGATGCTAAAGCGTTGGCAGAGATTTATGCTGCTGCCCATCTGATTGTGATTGTATCCAGTCGGGAAGGGTTCCCGTTGACGGTTATGGAGGGGATGGCCCAAGGCTGTATACCGGTCTGTACGGAGGTAGGTGGTATCCCGGAGCATATCCGGCATGCTGAGAACGGCTGGCTGTTGCCTGATCTGGACGAGGATGCAGTCGTTACCGCACTGCGTGACGCTATTGTTTGTTTGCATGAGGACAGAACATTGCTGGAGCGGCTGGCAGTTGCAGCCTATGGTTATGCTCAGGCGCAGTTTGGCGGTGCCCGGTTTTGTGAGCAGTACCGCAAGGTGATTCAAGGCTAGCTATGCCAGCAGTCTCGGTGATCATACCCTGCTACAATCAGGGACAATACCTGGCGGAATCCATCGGTTCGGTGCTGACATCGGACTTTGATGATCTGGAGATTGTTGTGGTGGATGACGGCTCCACTGATCCTGAAACCTGCCGGATTCTGGGGGGGCTGGACTGCCCTAAGACCCGGTTGATCTACAGGGAAAACGGTGGACTAGCCGCTGCCCGTAACAGCGGCATTGCGGCTGCCCAAGGCCGCTATATCCTGCCGTTGGATGCGGATGACCGGATTGGGCCACACTATATCAGCCAGTCAGTTGCCGCTCTTGATGCTGACACCGAACTTGGCATTATCTACTGCCTGGGGGAAAAGTTTGGGGATGCCGTGGGGGCGATACAGGCCGCTTCCTTTTCAATATCACGGATGCGGTTCAGCAACCTGATCTTCTGCTCTGCTTTGTTCAGGAAGGAAGATTGGGAAAAGGCGGGCGGCTACAAGTCGGAAATGCGTTACGGCTGTGAGGATTGGGAATTTTGGCTCTCTTTGCTTGAGTTGGGGCGTAAGGTGCAGAGGTTGCCGGAAGTAGGTTTTTGGTATCGCATCAGGCATGAGTCTATGAATGCGCTCATGGATAACCAGAAGCGGCTGGCCATGCATCGTCTGCTCGTTGCTCTGCATCCGTCTCTATTTCCTAAATGGTTTTCACTGCTGTTGCCGGTTTATTACCGGCTTGTTAATTCCGCACTATACCGCTTTTTAAAGCGGAGTGGTCTGCCGGGAAAGGTTTTGTCGTGAACAGTGCGAAGCGTTTAAATGTTCTGTTGCTAACCAGGCCAAATCTGTCTTTGACCGGTAGCGGCACCTATGAGGCTAATTTGTTGCGTGAACTTGGTAAACGCTGCAATGTCAAACTGTATGAGTCAGAGCAGGATCTTGATGCTGATTGGGATATTGCCCACTGTACCAATCTGAAGCATCTCTCGTCAGCCGTTGCCAGGCGTTTACGCTGCCCGTTGGTGGTTGATGTACATGACTACTACTGGGTGCATTATTATCATTTTTTTTGTCCAGATTATCCGGTTCGTTTTTTATTGCAGAAGGCTAGAAAACTGAAATATCACTTCCTGTTCCGCCATATTGACGGCCTGATTCTGCATGGACAGTTTCTGTATGACCTGATTCAGCACCCTCGTAAATATCTCAGTTTTTACTTTGGGCTGGATTACTCGGCCATTACACCGAAGCCGTGGACAGAACGGGAAGATCTGATTCTTTTCGTTGGTGGTGATTATTTTCGTAAAGGGTTACATCGCTTGCTAAGGGCGTTGCCCCTGGTGCTGGAGCAGGTGCCGACCGCTAAAGTTCTGGTGATCGGCAAGGAACCGCTGCATTCCAGACTGTTTGCCCGTTTTCTGTCCCGTAACCTGCCAGTTGAGTATATCTATGGCATGCCACGCGAGCAGGTTTACCAGACCTACGGCAGGGGCAAGGTGCTGGTATTGCCGTCGGAGATCGAAGCGACGCCATTGGTGATCGCTGAGGGAACCATGGCCGGATTGCCACCGGTGGTTTCACGGGTGGGCGGTCATCCAGAGCTGGTACAGCATAAAAAAACCGGTTTTTTGTTTGATCTGGATGATACGGAAGCCTTGGCAAACTGTCTGGTACAGTGCTTGAAAGATGAGGAGTTATCCTGTCAGTTGGTTGCCAATGGTCAGGCATTTCTGAGGCAGTTTACTATTGAGGGGATGATGACGCGTCTGGAAGAAATTTATCGCGATATGATTGAGTCGCATAAGGAGCACCGGCATGGCTGAACAGAAACCGCGTCTCTGGGATCACGACCTTTTCTGGGCTGTTCTGCTGCTTTGCGTGGTGGTCTTGTTTTGTGGGCGTATTCTCTTTACCGATCAGATCATCAGGGCTTCGGATGTGATTACCCAGTTTTTCTGGGCTGCAAAGCAGGTGAAGCAGCAGACTCCGCTTGAGTACCTTGCCAGCGTAGCCGGAGCGTTCCAGGCTAGCTGGGAGCCGTTCAGTGATGGCGGGCGTTCTCTGGAAGGCGGCTGGAATGCCATTACGCTTTTGTTTCATCGTTATCTGATTCAGCATCTGCTGCCGTTTCCAGCCAGTATTGCCTGGCTGGCTGTGCTAGCTCTGGTATGGGGTGGTATCGGAACATTTTACTACTGCCGTCGAATTGGTGTTGGTCGTGTTGGTGCCTTTCTGGCAGGCCTGTTGTTTGCGCTCTGTTCAGAAAACCTGACCCTGATCAATGCCGGGCATATTCAGAAAATTGAAGCTATTGCCTGGCTGCCCTGGATATTACTGGCATTTGAGTCTGCCCTGGTCGGCGGGCGGCTGTTTCACTATCTACTTACCGGGTTACTGCTGGCAATTCAGTTTTTTCACATGCACTGGCAGATATCCTTTTATACCTGTCTTGCTGTTGCTTTGTACTGGCTGTTCCAGGTGGTCTTCCGCTGGCATGACGAGGTGGGGCAGTATCGAGTAAAGGCATTATCCAGAGATGTTGCCCTTGCAGTGGTTATGGTTGCTTTCTTTTTCAGTACCATTGCCATGTCGTTTGCACCGCTTTTAAGTTGGTCCAAGCAGTCTGAACGGAGCGGGGGTATGGGGCAGACTCAGGGAATGAGCTGGTCAATGCCGCCTGAAGAGATTGCCACGTTTCTGATACCTGGCATGTTTGGTCTTTCCCGTCAGGAGGCCGGTGATATCCCTCAAAAAGGAGAAGCTTATTACTGGGGCCGGATGTACTTTACGCAGACCAGTGACTACCTTGGCCTGCTGCCGTTGTTTTTATTGCCGTTACCACTACTGCTCAGGCGTGACCGATTGACCTGGTTTTTCAGCTTTCTGATGGTGGCTACGCTCTTAATGGCCTTGGGTAAATATACCTTTGTCTATCAGTTTATGTTTGATCATCTACCAGGATTTTCAACCTTTCGGGTGCCAAAGATGATCCTGTTTCTATTTGCCTTTGCCGCAGCAGTACTGATGGGGCGTGGGATTGACCTGCTGTTGGATGATTCAGAAGAGTTGCAACAGAGACTTCCTGGCTGGGTAGCTGGTAGCACGTTAGTGGTACTACTGATTGGTGCTTTCTGGCTGCAGATAATGGCAATGCCTGAAAAAATAGTATCGCTTATGCGCGGTTTTATCGATGAACCTACTCGCTATCAAAGCGGTATTGAACTTGTCAATGAACGTATCTGGTTTCTGCTGACAGAGGTAGGCACTGCATTTGGCATTAGCTGTGTCTACTTAGGGTTATTGTTTTTTGGATATAAACGTTGGCTGCGCTGGTCGGTGATAGTGCCACTTCTGGGGCTGCTGCTGGTGGCTGATCTCTGGAGAGTAAACAGCCGTTTTTTGGTAATTACTACACCGCCTGTTGCTGATAAGCAAAAGGCAAAAACAGATACAGTGACATTTTTAGAAAAGCAGATTGGACTATACCGAATGCAGCCGGTTAATGAGCAGGAAGCACATTATTACAGTGATTACAACCTGCCTACACTTGCATCATATGTGACAGTCAGTGAAAAACGCTATCGGGAGTATCTGGATAGCCTTACCTTAATGTCTGCCATGCCGGATATCATGAATGTAAAGTACCTTGTCCTTCCCGCTGCAGATTACATACATCAAAAAAAACTGTTAACCAATAAATATCAATCAGTATTTACCTCTTCAACAGGTTCTGTGGTGCTTGAGAACCGCACAGTGTTGCCTAAGGCATGGTTGGTTTCTGACCTGAGGGTGATTAAAGATGCCAAAGAACGTTTAGCCTATATGGCTAAGACAGATTTTAATCCTCGTTTTGTTGCACTTGTAGAAGCTGAGCCACCAGTGCAGCTTAATGCCTCACCGGGACTACCATCTGTAGATGTTGTTAAGTATCAGCCTAATCGTATTCGTCTTTTAACTATGGCAGATCAGTCCAGCTTACTTGTGCTGGGAGAAAAGCTTTATAATTGGTGGTTTGTTACGATTGATGGAGAAAATCAGCCAATCGTTCCGGTCAACCATATCCTGCGTGGAGTTTACCTCCCACCTGGGAAACATACCGTTGAGTTCCGTTTTGACCCACTGCCGTTCAAGATTGGTAAATGGCTGACCTTAGGCTCTTTCGCGCTATTTGGCGTTGTTGCTATTAGGGAATGGCTGTTGCGGAGACGTGAGCATGGATCAACAGTCTGATGTTACCAAGGATGAACTGAAACGGTTTGGCCTGACGTTGCTGCAACCCAAACAAGGGTATCGTTTCAGTCTTGATCCTTTGCTGTTGTGTGATTTTGCCAATGCCAGTCAGGAAGCATCCATTGTTGATCTGGGCACCGGCAGTGGTGTGCTGGCGCTAGTGTTAGCGAAAATGGCGCTGCAGGCCCAAGTGACCGCTTTTGAACAGGATAGGGAAACCGCTCGCCTTGCGCTGCAGAACGTGGCCTTGAATGGGTTGCCTGATCGGGTAACGGTGCTACACGAAGATGTGCTGCAGGTTCGGCAACACCTGCCGGTTTCAAGCTGTGATCTGGTGGTCAGCAACCCTCCCTACCGCAAGCAGGGCAGGGGCCGGTTAAACCCCCATCCCGGCAAGCTGGCTGCCCGCCATGAGACCACAGCAACTCTGGCTGATTTTCTGGCTGCGGCCAAGTACCTGGTCAAGCCGGTAACGGGGCGGATCTGTCTGGTCTATCATGCTGATCGTTTTGTTGAGCTGATGGTGGCGGCGGTGGCCCAGAAGCTTGCGGTGGTGCGGTTGCGGATGGTGCATGGTCTGCCGGATGCACCCGCGAAGGTGTTTCTGGTCGAGTTGGCAAAGGGGAGAAAAAACGCTGATCTGCAGATTATGCCACCGTTGATCGTAAGAAGTGATACTGACAGGTACACGGATGAGGTACGCCGTATCTTGACAGGAACGTAAAAAGGGCGCTGTCGGGCGCCCTTTTTACGTGTGTTGGTGGTGGTGCTGGATTATTGTTTGATAAACAACGCCATTTCCATGGTTTCATTGTCACTGACATGAATCGGGAAAACCACGCAGCGGTAGCCTGCCGGTACGGCCAGTCCACTGGCAGAAGGGTGCAGGGTGATCGGGGGATTAATATCAAGCGTAACCCCCATCTGTGATGCCTTTGCCACAACGTTACCGCAGACGATGTTCACAAACTCCATGACGGTGTCTTCAAGGATTTCATCATCCTCATTCTCAACATCATCTTCTTTAAGAATTGCCTTGGCGATGGATTTTTGAATACCGGCCGATACCGAGAGCAGATAGCGGGCGGTCAGATCACCGCTTAAGTCCATGGCAGCAATCATATGACTGCAGGAAAGTACACTGGTCTCAACAAATTTACCGGGCCGGAACTGCATGCCAAGTACGCGGGTGATCATCTTGTAGGTCAGGTCAACCGTCATTTCCCAGGCAACCGTGTTTTCATGCAGCCAGTCAGGAAGTTCAACGCGGTTCGCAACGTAGGGTGCCTGATCGGCCTTGAACGCCTCAAGGTACTGCTCCAGTTTTTCCGGAGTGAGTGCGCCAACCTTGACCAGAGCTTCACCGATATAGAGATGGGTCGCCTTTTGGTGAGCAATAACCTCATCCAGTTGGAGTGGTGAAAGAAAGCCAAGATCAACCAGCAGGTCGCCCAGTTTCATATCCTTTGATAGCTGGGCAGAGTGCGCTGTTTCAATATCCTGCTGAGTGATAAACCCCATGGCGACAGCCATTTCACCCAGCTTCAGGTTGGTTCGCTCCTGCAGCTCTATCGCGTGGAGCAGCGACTCGCCGGTCACCGCATCCTGCTCCACCAGAAATTGTCCAAAGAATTTTACTGCCATTGGCTTAGCCCCCCAGCCCTGTTAGAGCGCCCGCAGGATACGCAGCACGTTTTCCGTTTCAAACGGCTTGGAAATAACATTTTTTGCCCCAAGCTTGATGGCCTCGGTAAATTTATCACCGACACCGCCCAGAGAGGTTACCATTACCACCTGCACCACTTTGTCCAGCATTACCAGACTGCGCAGGGCGGTCAGGCCATCCATGCCCGGCATGTTCATATCCATGCAGATAATGTCAGGATCTTCGCTGTGGTTCATTTTGATGGCTTCAGCCCCGTTTTTCGCATGACCAACACAAACGAAATCGCCGGAATCGTTGATAATCTTTTCCAGCTGGCGGGTTACGGAGAGGCTGTCATCAACGACAAGCACCTTCTTCATAGACACCTTACCTCCCAGTGTTGCGTGGTGACCCTGCCAAAAGGCAGGTTTAATATGCCGGAACTGTACTCGAAAGTTGGTGAAATGTCAAAAATGATTCTGTATAAATTTCCGCTTTTTCCTTGATTCACGCCGTGTTATACATTCCTAATCAAAATCACGCCAAAGGAGATTGTACTGTCATGATGTTCAATCGTCGTTTAACCATTGCGGTACTGGTGGCCGCTGTATCCATGATGGGTGCTGCCGGAGCCTTGGCTGCCGAGAAAAAGGCTGCGCCAGCGCCAGTGGCAGCTGAAAAGGCCAAGCCGTTACCTGATCCGGTGGCTCGGGTGAATGGCGTTGCCATTCCTGCTGCGGATCTTCAGAAGGCCCTGACCGCCTTCAGTAAATCCCCGTCAGCTGCACAGGTGCCGCCTGGTCAGGAAAAAGCGGTGCAGCAGTTTCTGCTGAATCAGATGATCGGCGGCGAGCTGATGTATCAAGTCGCTAAAAACACCCCGGTAAAGGATCAGGATAATCAGATTAATGATGCTCTTGGCAAGCTGAAGACCCGCTTTAAGACAGAGGATGAGTTTAAAAAAGGGTTGCAGGAGCAGGGGCTGAATGAGAAAGAGTTGCGTGAGCTGATCCGGCGTAATGTGATTATTGAAAACCATATTGAGCAGACCGTTGTGCCCAAGCAGACCGTTTCTGATGTAGAGGTGAAAGAGTTTTACGATAAGAACCCGGAGACTTTTACCCAACCAGAGCAGGTTCGTGCCAGCCATATCCTGATTACACTGGATGCCAAGGCAACTGATACCGACAAAAAAACAGCTAAAGAAAAAGCAGAAGGGCTCTTAAAGCAGATCAAGGCCGGTGCAGATTTTGCCAAACTGGCTGAGGCGAACTCAGGCTGCCCCAGTAGCAAGCAGGGTGGCGATCTGGGCTATTTTGGTAAAGGTCAGATGGTGAAGCCGTTTGAAGAGGCTGCCTTTGCCATGAAAACAGGTGATGTGAGCGGGGTGGTGGAGACCCAGTTCGGGTATCATATCATCAAATTGACGGAGAAAAAGGCCTCAGCCAAAATTCCGTTCAATGATGTAAAAGCCAAGATAGCGGAGTCGCTGAAGCGTAAAAAGGTAAGTGAGGCAATTAATGCCACCCTGGAAGAGGCCAAGAAGAAGGCCAAGATTGAGGTTTATCTGAAGTAACCAGTCCAGTAGAATACACTCACAACAAAGGCCGGTTCCTGTGAAGGAACTGGCCTTTGTTATTTAGGGCCTGACACCGTTGTTGATGCGCCTGCTGCCAGGCCAGAGAAATCAGCATTACCAAGATATTCTCCGGCATAATAGATTGTTGCCTTGCCTGCGGCAAGCGGTGTCGCGCTGTTGTTTTTCAGGGTAAGGGAAAAGCTGGGTGACGGACTGCTTGTGACCTGCTCTTTTTCCGTTGGTAACTGCCAGTTTGCCAGATGTGTTGAACCAGCGGTTGAGAAGGGATAGGTCTGTTGAGGTTGTCCTGTGCTGATTGCAGCAGGGGTAACGCTGATTGTGTAGCCAGACGGCAGTGAACTGTTGCTGTCTGCTGCCAGTGACAGTAACGCAGTGCCGTTACCCTGGATACGGATATCGTAACGGGGTGTCCAG
Source organism: uncultured Geobacter sp. (assembly GCA_964576485.1). Taxonomy (GTDB): domain Bacteria; phylum Desulfobacterota; class Desulfuromonadia; order Geobacterales; family Pseudopelobacteraceae; genus Trichlorobacter. The sequence goes on from CAZNWF010000006.1 coordinate 38,465, forward strand.
CCTCCGTCTTTCAGTATGGCAGCAACCCTGATACGGCCTGTTGCCGGTGTTACTGAGACTCGCACCGTAGGCCCTCCGACAGCGTTTTTTTGCAGGCTTGCCAGATGTGCCTCAACCCGTTTCAGATCATGCTCGGCACGGCGACGAGCGGTAAAGACCGCTTCCAGCTGGGCAATGGCAAAGTCAGTGCCCTGACGAACTGATGTCATTGGGTCTGGATTGGTTTTGGTCTTGCGGGGGGCTTTGGAACTTTGCGATTTAGCCGCCGCCGCAAAGATCCCTTCCCGGGTGTCCAGGGCCTTCAGGCGATCTTCAAGGCGATGCTTCTGTTCTGTCAGGCTATCCAGCTCTTTCTGCAGCTTGTCGGATGTCTTGAACGGGAGCAGATCGACTCGACCGATGCTGCTGTTATCCAGCGGCCTGACCCGTAGGGTTCCTTCCCTGATTGGTACCGGAAACGAAAACTCTGCACTCCCTCTTTTTGCTGTTACCTCAGCTTCAAGCAGGCTGGCATCGGCATACAGGGTCAGCTGCCGTGGGGCAGTATGGGCCAGAGACGTCACACCAAACAGTATCAGGCATATCAACAGACCTCGTATGATCATGGCAGGCCTCCCAACTGCACAATAGTGGTGTACTGTTCTTCTGTCATGGGCTGGATGGAAAGACGGCTGCGATTAACCAGCGGCATGCCGGTCAGCAGCGGATGTTCGCGGATTACCGCCAGCGGGACTTCAGCAGGCAGTGCCTGATCAGCACGGAGATCAACCATGTACCAGATCGGTTTGTCAGGCGTTGCCTTGGGATCAAAATGGTCAGCATGGGGATCAAGTGCGGTGTGGTCCGGGTAGCCTTCACGTACCACCGTGCAGAGGCCGACCACCGCCGGTTGGGGGATGGAGCTGTGGTAGAACAGTACCCGGTCACCGGTTTTGATCTCATCCCGCAGGAAATTACGGGCCTGAAAGTTGCGCACCCCGTCCCAATGTTCGGTTGCGTTAGGACGGGATTGCAGATTCTGGAAGGAAAAACAACCCGGTTCAGATTTGAAGAGCCAGTAACGCATAGAAGTTCTCCTGGAAAGTAGCAACCCCCCTCAGTCCCCCCTTATCAGGGGGGAAGCAACTTTTTGAGCCCCCTCCCTGACAAGGGAGGGCAGGGGAGGGTTGAGAACTGTTTCCTACGACAGCAAATGCACAAACAGGCCACTCCGCAGCTTCGGCTCAAACCAGGTTGATTTGGGCGGCATGATCTGGTCATCATCAGCCAGATCCATCAGCTCTTTGATGCCGGTGGGATGCATGGAAAAGGCCACGGCATACTCGCCGCTGTCCACCAGCCGCACCAGTTCATCCAGACCGCGGATACCGCCTACAAAGCTGATCCGCTTGTCGGTGCGGGGGTTTTCTATGCCCAGTACCGGATGGAGCAGGTGATTCTGCAGGATCGAGACATCCAGGCGCCCAACAGTGCTCCCTTCATCAGTCAGTTCCGGTTTGGCCTGCAATTGATACCACTGGCCGCCAAGGTACATGCCGAACTGATGCCGTGTTTCCGGTGCCAGCGCAGCAGGAACAGGGACGACCTCGAAAGATGTGGCAACAGCAGCCAGAAACTGTGCTGCATCAAGCCCATTCAGGTCCTTCACGACCCGGTTGTACGGCATGATATTCAGCTGGCTTTCCGGGAAGATCACCGTCAGGAAGAAGTTGTACTCCTCGTTGCCGGTATGATCGGGATTGGCTGCCTTGCGCAGGTCGCGCACCTTTGCTGCGGCCGCACTGCGGTGGTGACCATCGGCAACATACAGGGTTGGTATGTTGCTAAACAGTTTGGTCAGGTGGTCAACCAGATACGGATCAGCAACCACCCAGAGTTTGTGGGAGACTCCGTCGTTTGTGGTAAAGTTGTAGTCAGGTGGTTCATAGGAGGCTTCAGCCAGAATCTGCTCCACCTCTGGATTGTCGCGGAAGATGTAGAAAACCGGCTCGTCATTGGCATCCAGGGTGTCAATATGCTTGATCCGGTCCTCTTCCTTGTCTGCCCTGGTATGCTCATGCTTTTTGATCGCGCCGGTTACATAATCATCCACCGCAGAGCAGGCCACCAGCCCGGTCTGGATAATGGCCCCCATCCGCTGGCGGTAGATGTAGTAACAGGGGGCCGCCTCCTGTATCAGTACCTTGCGCGCAATAAAATCCTGCAGGTTCAGCTTGCCCTGGCGGTGTACCTGATCGGCATGGGGATCAACCGAGGCGGGCAGGTCGATTTCAGGCCTGGAGATATGCAGGAATGAGTCACTGTTTTCGCCTGCCATCTGGCGGGCCTCTTCCACATCCATCACGTCATAGGGGAGGGCGGCCACACGGGGGGCCAGGTGTACGGGAGGCCGCAGCGCCTCAAACGGTCTGATAATTGCCATAATCTTTACGCTCCTGCCTTATTGAATATAGCGTCGGGCGCCCACAAAACGGCGCTCGAAGTAGGATTCTTCAACTGATGCGGTCTTGATATCTTCACCCCGCTTGGGGGCATGCACAAATTTACCGTTGCCGACATAGATGCCAACATGGCTGATGGATGACTCTGAGGCACCGAAAAAGACCAGATCACCATCCTGAAGCTCGCCTTTGCTGACCGGATTGCCGGCCTTGTACTGTTCCCGTGAAGTGCGGGGGATATTGACGCCACACAGGTTGTAGACCGCTTTGGTAAAGCCGCTGCAGTCCATACCATCCACCACCGTGGTGCCACCCCACTGGTACGGAATCCCCACAAACCGCTCTGCAGTACGGGCAGCAATGTAACCAAGGTCCCGTTCCCCCGGCTTGGTTACAGGTGACTTAGCAACCGGTTTGGTTGGGGGTGGTTCTTCAACCGGCAGGCCCAGCTCATTGGTTGGCGGCGGGTATGGCTTGGGCGGCTTATGCAGCTCTGGTCGGTTCTGTTTGATGACCGGCTCTTTAGAATTGGCAAAGACCACCTCATTGGGTGGGGCGATATAGAAGCTGTCAATCAGCTTGTCTGCCACCAACCGATTGGCAACGATACGGGCTTTTTCCTTGCTGGGAAAATCGCCGAACCGCACGGCATAGATGCCGTTGTCCTTACGATAGTAGAACGCTTCAAGCCCCTTGTCCTGCAGCCGGTTGGCAAAACGCTCGGCATTCTTTACATCGGAAAAGGCCCCCATCTGGATCGCAAACCCCAGGCGGCTGACCCCCTTTGCGTATTTGACACTGCTGCCGGTTTTAAGCGGTTCTGTCCGTTTTTTAGTTGTATGTGGCGACGCACAACCGTGCGTTACGGTTAATCCCAGTGTTACTGCAATCAGGTAACAGATAAGTGTGGGATGTTTCATGGTCTAGTCCTCATCCTTGACATCGCGCCGGACACCCATCAGAAACGGGATTACAAAATCATCCAGAGCACCATCAAGCACCGAATCCGGGTTGCCTGATTCGACGCCGGTTCGCAGATCTTTTACCATCTTGTAGGGATGCAGCACATAGGAACGGATCTGGCTACCCCAGCCGATTTCACGCTTCTCGCCGGCAATTTCTGAAGCCTTGGCGTTACGCTCTTCCATCTCTTTTTCGTACAGCTTGGCCCGCAGCACCTTCATGGCGGTGGCGCGGTTTAAGATCTGGCTGCGCTCAGACTGGCAGGCAACCACAATATTGGTGGGGAGGTGGGTGATCCGCACTGCCGAATCGGTGGTGTTCACGTGCTGACCACCGGAACCGCTGGAGCGGTAGGTGTCTACCCGCAGGTCAGAGTCTGCAATGCGGATGTCGATATCTTCCTCCTCGATCTCAGGAAAGACAAAAACCGAGGCAAAGGAGGTATGGCGACGGTTGTTACTGTCAAAGGGAGAGAGCCGCACCAGGCGGTGGACCCCGGCCTCGGCCTTTAAGTGGCCATAGGCAAATTCGCCGGAAACGCTGAAGGTGGCAGACTTGAGTCCAGCCTCCTCACCGTCCTGATAATCAGTAATGGCGGTCTTCCAGCCTTTTTTTTCACAGTAGCGCAGCAGCATCCGCAGCAGCATGTTGGCCCAGTCCTGGGATTCAGTGCCCCCTGCGCCGGAGTTGACCGACACAAAGCAACCGCTTTTGTCATGGGTGCCGGACAGCATCCGCTGGAACTCAGCCTCTTCAACGCCGCTCTTCAGACGCTCATTCATGTCGTGGACTTCGACCAGAGTCTCTTCGTCCTCAGCCTCTTCACCCAGTTCAATCATCACCCGCAGATCATCGGCCTGGCGGTTGAGTGAGTCCCACGACTGGAGCAGCTTTTCAATAACAGTACGTTTTTTCAGGATATCCTGAGAGCCGGAGGGATCATCCCAGAAACCGGGGGCAGCGATACGGGCATCAAGCTCCTGCAGCTCTTCCCGCTTGCTATCCAGGTCAAAGGGACCTCCGAAGGGAGGAAATGCGGTTAGTCATATCATCAAGCAGTGCAACTTCTTCGCGGTACATGGGGTCTCCTGCAGGGGAATAATTTCAGCGCATACTATCGTCTGATCAGGGTGAAGAGGTCAAGGGGTTTATATTATGTGTGCCTGAGAGCGACCCTGGATGAGCCACTCTCAGGCAGGTATGGTGACTATTTTTTCCAGTACCCATCGGAGAGTGTCTGCATGAAGACTACGATGGCATCTTCTTCTGCATCGGTTAATCCCAGGTTCCCCATCTCAATCATGTTCATGTTCATAGCGGTTTCCGGTAACGGCCAGCAGGTGAGCTTCTCCCCTTTGTCACTTTGTTTGCAGATCGGCAGGCTGTCACGGGTGTTGTAGAAGTGAACGATCTCTTTCAGGCTTTTGAAGTAACCGTTATGGCCGAATGCCTTGACAAAATCCTTTGATGGACGTTTGTCAACATTACGCAGAGTCGGCACTTTGTGCTTGCCAAATTCGGTTCGGGTCTTGGATGCCCATGTGTTCTGGCCAGCCAGGAAGCCGCCCAGGCCAGGGTCAATCCAGGAGGCACCATCCGGATTATACACGGCCTTCTGCGTATAGAACGGATTGTCAGGGTTGCGGGGGATACCAAGATTGTCGTAGGTAAAGTCGGTAAACAGAGGTTTTTTGCCGCTTGACGGATGACATTCTGAACACTTGCCTTTGCCGTTGAACAGCTTCAGTCCCAGTTGTTCCTGTTTGGTTAGTTTGGCTTTGCCGGAAAGCCAGGCATCAAACTTCGAACTAAACGGATTAACTTCAGATGAAAGTTCAAAGGCGGCGATGGTATGTGCAATGGCATCATAGGCTGCACCCGCTTTTTTACGTTCTGCAGGAGGAAGGGTGGCCGTGTAGCCATCGGTTGAACAGAGTTTGTCCTGATCAGCAGGCCAGGTGATGTCGCAGATGCCAGGATAGAGTTTTTTCAGGTCAGCGGCATAGGGGGCGTTGCAAGCACGGCTGACTACACAGGATTCATCAGCAAAGCCATGTTCAAGGGGATTAAGGAACGGACCTTGAGCCTGTTCAGCTGCTGTGCTCTTCAGTCGTATGCCGGTTGCTCTGCCATCCCAGAATGCACCGCCGACAAAGACCTTTTCTTTTTTGTCCCACTTCAGTATCGGACTGTGGGCCACGTATGAGGCGCTGGGTGGGCGGCGGTTGCCAAAGCGGTCGCTGAAGGAGCCGTTATAGACTCCTCCATGACTGTTTAGGGCGCTATCCGGCCCGCTCCAGCCGGCTTCCGGGGCATGACAGGTGGCACAGGACTGGTTGCGCTGTGCCGACAGATTGGTGTCAAAAAAAATCTGTTTACCCACCTGCTGGGCTGGCGTCAATGTGCCAGCTGAGGCTGTTGTGGTGCTTATCAGGCCGATGAACAGTAACATGGCGAAAGGTTTCATAGATCTCTCCGCATGCAGCAGGATTGAAAATTGTGTTTACAGTATAGCATGGAGGTTGCCGCTGACAAGAGTTTGGTCTGACAGGAGGACTGTTCGTGCGGTAGATGGCAAATCAGGATGCAGGAGGTTGTTTGCGCCGCCACAGCATCAGCAGCAACAGCACGACAATCCCCAGGCAGATCTGGGCAAACAGATCGCCAATCTTCAAATAGAGGGAGTTGGCACTGCCCGGTTGTACTTCACCCGTCATGACCGCTTCTTTGAAAAGTGAGGTCATGCCACGGATATGCCCGTTCTGGTCGATGATAGAGGTGATGCCGGTGTTGGCAGCACGGATCAGGGGGGTGCGGGTTTCAACCGCCCTGTAGGCAGCCATGGAGAGGTGTTGATAGGGGGCTGAAGAACGGCCGAACCAGGCGTCGTTGGTGATGTTAACCAGTACCCGGCTGCCGGCATTGACCTGCGCCCGCGCCAGTTCAGGAAAGATGACTTCGTAGCAGACAAGCACGCCAAGCGGAGTAGAACCTGCCTTAAGCGGTTTGACCGTTTCACCGGGGGCAAAGTCGCCGATGCCATGGACCAGCTTGTTGACAAAGGGCAGTAACCGGGCCAGAGGCACGTATTCGCCAAACGGTACCAGATGCATCTTGTCAGCGCGACCAAGCTCGCTACCATCAGGAGCCAGCAGGAAGGCGCTGTTCAGGTTGCGGAGCTGTCCGTTGCGTTGTTCAACAGCCGGGCTGCCAAACAGCAGGTGCGCCTTTAGTTCACGGCCAAGATTGCGTATCCGGTCTGACGAGGGGCTGTTTTCCTGGAAGAAAAACGGCGCAGCACTTTCCGGCCAGACAATCAGATCTGCTGTCTGTCGGGTAACGGCTTGACGGGAGAGGTTGGCGTAAATGTCAAGGGTTGACTCCCGGAAGGCAGGAGACCATTTGACGGCCTGATCAATGTTGCCCTGAATCAGGGCGACCTTGAGCGGTTCTGCCGGGGGCAGAGGGGTATTTAAACGAAAGAAGCCATAGCCAAGGGCACCGGTCAGGGCCAGTACAAAGATGATGGCACTTTTGGCCGGGTAGGGGATCTCTGCGCCGGATAAGGCCCGGATGATCCGGTAAAATACGACATTGGCCAGCACCAGCAGGGCGGTTATGCCAAAGACACCGGTCAGGTCAGCTGCCTGAATCAGTGGCAGCAGCCGGTATTGGGAGTGGCCCAGCATGGTCCAGGGAAAGCCGGTCATAAGAAAGCTGCGCAGGTAATCAGCCCCAACCCAGGCCAGTGGCATCATCAGGGCTGATTTAATTCCGTACTGTTCGCCCATAACCGTAGCCCAGGTGGCCAGTCCATAAAACAGGGCCAGCCAGGCTGAGAGAAACAGCCAGAGCGGAATGGTGGCAAACAGCGGCAGGTGTCCGTAGTCCCCCATGACAATCATGACCCAGTAGAGCAGGCCGGCATAGGCGATCAGGCCGCTCAGGAAGCCGAGTTTAAAGGCTGCCTTGGGGGATTGTCCCTCAAGGGTGGTTAACAGTGGTACCAGGGCGATCCAGGCCAGGAAGGAAAGATCCGCCTTGGGAAATGAGAGAGCGATCAGCAGGCCGGAAAGGATAGCCAACAGGGCAGGGCGGATAGTGCCGGATATAAGCGGCAGACGGAAGTCGTGCAGGTTCACGGGGCGGTTGGCTCCGTTGTATCGGTAAGGCGAGCGATTCTGACCCGCTTGACCTTACGGGGGTCAGCATCCAGAATTTCGATTGCAAGCCCTTCTCCGGTGACCACCGTGCCGGCAACCGGGATGCCATCTGCCAGGTGAACCACCAGACCGCCAACCGTATCGAACTTGTCCCGCTCAATCTCAAGCTGGAACTGTTCCTCCAGATCTTCAATCGGCAAACGGGCATCGGTGGTCAGGGAACCATCCGGGTTGCGGGTGTACAGCTCTTCTTCCATGTCATATTCGTCCTGAATATCGCCAACAATCTGTTCCAGCAGATCTTCAATGGTGACCAGGCCGGAGGTGCCGCCGTATTCATCAACCACAATGGCCAGGTGGACTTTTTTCTTCTTGAACTCCTGCAGCAGCAGCTCAAGGGTCTTGGTTTCAGGGGTAAAAAACGGCTGTCTGATCAGATCACGCAGGTGAATTCCGGAATCTTCCATCCCCCAGCTTTTCAGCAGATCCTTGGCGTACAGCAGACCGATGATGTTATCCATGGTACCATCATAAACCGGGATGCGGGAGTGGCCGCAGGCGATGATGGCATCTATGGTTTCACGTACCGATGCCTCTACGCTGATGGCGGCCATGGAGGTGCGGGGCACCATGATTTCGCGCACCACCGTGTTGTCCAGCTCCAGAATGGCGCTGATCATCTCACGTTCCTGCTCGTCTACAATCCCTTCCTCTTCGCCGGCTTCAATCAGCTCATGAATCTCCTCTTCAGTAACCTTTCTGCGTCCGGTTACCAGTCGGGTGACTCTATCGAGCAAACCTGCCGGCCTGCGACTACTTCCTTCGTCCACGCTCGTTCTTCCTCCTTACGGTGTCTGATCAGGGAAGGGCTGTCAGCCCTTCTTTTTGCAACAGTTTCCAGATTTCCTGCTCTTTGCGCTCCATCCTGACTGCCTCTGCTTCGCCGCTGCGCTCATGGTCATAGCCGGTCAGGTGCAGGATGCCGTGCAAAAGCAGAAAAATTAACCGCTCATAGCCGGTCCAGTTGCCAATCTGAGCCTCTTTAACGGCAGTATCGGCTGAGATGACCACATCTCCCAGGGCATGGGGGGCCAGATCTCCAAACTCCCCTTCCTGCAGCGAGAAGGAGATGACATTGGTGGGGCGGTCCTTGCCCAGATACTCACGATTCAGCCGGTGTATGGTACGATCACCAACAATGGTGATTGAGAGTTCTGTTGCGTCAGGACATCCCAAGGCGTTTAAGATCCTCGTTGCTGCTGCCCGGATGGGACGTAACGGGGCCGGGTGTTTTCGCTGGTTGTTCTGCACCAGAATGTGCATTGCTCTTTTTACCTCCGCTGTTTCCCTTATGCACCGGTTCAGGGTAGTCGATCCGGTGATGGAAGATGGCCCCCAGAATCCGGTTAAAGCTTTTGGCTATCTCATGCAGGTTTTTAAGGGTCAGTTCGCATTCATCCAGTTGGCCATCGGAAAAAATCCGGTTGATCAGCTTTTGCACCATTCCCTGAATCCGGTCAGGAGTGGGGTTAATCAGGGTGCGGGAGGCTGCCTCCACCGCATCAGCCAACATTACCAGACCTGCTTCACGGGTCTGGGGTTTTGGGCCGGGGTACCGGAATTCCTGAGGATCAACCACCTGTCCGGTGGCATCGGCCTGCTGCTTTGCTTTTTCATAAAAGAACTTGATCAGGGCGGTGCCATGGTGTTGGCGGATCACATCAATAATCGGTTGACCCAGGTGTTTTTCCTTTGCCAGCGCCTCACCTTCCTTGAGGTGAGAGATCAGGATCAGGGCAGACATGTGGGGTGAAAGTTTGTCATGACGATTCTCGCCACCCTGCATGTTTTCTATAAAGTAGAGCGGCTTGGCTGTTTTGCCGATGTCATGGTAGTAGGCGGCAACCCTGGCCAGCAGAGGATTTGCGCCAATCGCCTCGGCGGCCGCCTCCACCAGATTACCCACCACGACACTATGATGGTAGGTGCCTGGCGCCTTGATCATCAGATCCCGCAACAGCGGAGAGTTAAGGTTGGCCAGCTCCAGCAGTTTAATGTTGGTGGTGAAATGGAACAGTGATTCAAACAGCGGGGTAAAGGCAGAAACCAGCATGGAAGAGAGCAGTGCCCCCACCAGGCTAAAGCAGACCACGTAGAGGGTCTGCATGGTGAAGAGGGCACTGTTCATGGTCTGGAAGCAGAGCCCCATGGCCAGGTTGACCACTGCCAGCTTGAGACCGGCAGTATAGATGACGCTGCGGTCCTGGCATTGCCGCACACCATGGGCGCCTACCACACTGCCCAGCAGCGCGTAGATCACTACGAACATGTTGCTGTTAAACAAAATGCCCAACAGGGGGGCCATCATTACGCAGTAGATCAGGGCCACTTCCGAGTTGAGCAGGATCCTTACGATCATGGCGCCGGCTGCAAAGGGGAAGAGATAGGCGTAGGAATCGGGCGATACTGACGGAAAGGCAGCCCCGATGTTGGCTGAAACCAGCAGGGCCAGTTTGAAGGTGAAAAAGCTGCCCACAATCAGGACCGCTATGGCCAGCAGATCACGGTTACTGGGGTTAAACTTACGGATGTTTTTGCAGGCAAAGCGATAGGGGAAGTAGAACAGCACCAGGGTCAGACCAAAGATGCCCAGCACCGTATAGAGTGTTCCTTCACCACGGCTTGCCAGGTAGATCATCTCTAGCTTGTGGGATTGCTCGCTGCTAACCCGCTCTCCCACCCGGACGACCATCTCCCCCTTCTGAATCTTGTACAGCACCGGCTTGATGTCGCTCAAGAGTGTTTTTTTGCGGAGTTCTGTTGCTTCACGGTCAAAGAACAGGTTGGGTTTCAGGATCTTGGCGGTCAGTGCCAGCAGATGGCGGGAAACATCAGCGGGGACGCCATCAAGCCGTTTGGTCTGCAGTAGTCTGCGTGCCTCGCCGATCTCGATAAAAGGCGTATTCGGGGTTACCGTGCCAACACTCTTGCCAGCAGTGTTGCTGATTTCGATGCCTCGCTGGGTGTCTGATCTGAACACCTTTTCATCAAGAATAATCTTGTGCCTGTAAACCTCATCAAGAACCAGTTTCAGGCTGGCCAGTAATGCCGACTGGTTGTTTGTCTTCAGCAGGGAGCGCAGTTCACCTTCAGCCAATTGAGCATCAAGCACCGGTTCAAGCAGCGGGCGCAGCTCTGCAGTGGTAATGGCCGGTTTTTCTGAACGTGCGGTACGGGCAGTGTTCAGCGCCTGGGTCATGCTGCCAAGCAGGGTTGCGGCAACGCTGTCGCTAGCGGTGTAGACGATCGGGGCCTTGGTCCCCGCCTCTTTACGCAGTTGCTTGGTCAGCTCATGGTCTTCCAGCAGATAGTCCTGGCTGGCACGGATGTCAGAGGTGGCGATCTCACCCGTTTTGTAGCGGGCTGTTACCAGATGCTGGCTGGGGAGCAGAACCAAAGTCAACAGAACAGCAGTAAGCAGCAGTAGCAGAACCCGATTGCGGCGTGCAGTTGCCGGGTTGGAGAAACGCCGCACGATAGAATCAAGCAGATTGCTCACCAGTTTTGGCAGGTAGGCAAGATGAGACTGTTCTGCTGTATGTCCGGGGGATTCGGGCATGACAGGCCGTCAGGCGGTGCGTGAGACAAGGTATGGGTAGAGGGTCGTGTGCATGGTGAAGGATGAAGTATACGCGGTGGGCATGAATACTGTCAATTTATAGTTCTGTTACCAGACTGGCGGTAATTTCTACATCCGGCCAGCCATCATAGATCCAGTCCTCCAGGCGGTCCAGGGTGTTGCGGGCGATGGTCTTGTCCGGGCTGACGGTGACAAAGCCCAGCACCGCCACCTGACAGTTGTCCTGGCGGTCCACCTCGGCGCAGGAGACGTTGAAGCGGTTGCGGGCCCTCCCCAGGATGCTCTTGACGATGCCCCGTTTTTCCTTCAGCGAAAAAGCTGGTAGCGAGAGGTGGATTTCAGAGCAGAAGATGAACATGGTTACCCCAGCAGAAACTCAAAGTCTTCCCGTGTCAGACCGGCGCCGCCGCTGCCGGTGCCATCTTCCAGCAGTGCCTTGTACAGTTCCAGCTTGCGGGCCTTCAGCGCCATCATCTTCTCTTCAATGGTGTGGCGCATGATCAGGCGGGTAATGGTAACCTGCTGTGTCTGGCCGATCCGGTGGGCCCGATCCGAGGCCTGATTTTCCACCGCCGGATTCCACCAGGGGTCCATATGGTAGACATAGGTGGCGCGGGTCAGGTTTAAGCCTCTGCCACCCGCCTTGAGGCTGATCAGAAACACGGTCGGTTCGGTTGCATTCTGGAAACTCTGCACCAGCTTCTTGCGCTGTGGCACCGGGGTTGAGCCATCCAGACGCAGGCAGGCCAATCCCTGCTGTTTCAGACCTTTTTCAATGATATCCAGATAGCCGGTAAACTGGGAGAAGACCAATGCGCTGTGCCCTTCATCACGCAACTCTTCCAGTTGTTCAATCAGAAATTCCAGTTTTGGTGAACTGTCTGAGGCTGTTGCCGCAGCCAGTGCCGGGGCCAGACAGATCTGGCGCAGCCGCAGGATGGCGGTTAAGGCGATAATCCGTGCCTGGGCCACGGCATGGTTCTGATAGGCTTCCTGCACCTGTCCCTTCACCTCTTCTACCGTGCGTTGGTAGAGCATTTTCTGTTTGGGGGAAAGCTCAAGCTGGATGTCGGTCTCGATCTTGGGGGGCAGCTCAGCAGCGATCATCTGCTTGGTGCGGCGCAGTACAAACGGTCTGGTCCGCTGGATCAGACGCTGGACTGCCGGGGTGCCCTCTTTGTTGATCTGTCGATTGAAGTCGTCATGGCTCCCCAACAGTCCCGGCAGGCAAAGGTCCATGATGGCGTAATATTCCCCCAGATGGTTTTCCACCGGGGTGCCGGTTAAAGCCAGGGTAAAGGCGCCGTGCAGCTTGCGGACCGCATTGGTGGTAGCGGCCTGCAGGTTTTTGACCACCTGGGTCTCGTCAAAGATCAGTACGTCAAAGGGTCGCTGCTCCAGTTTGGCATGATCCCGCTGCACAATGCCGTAGCTGGTGATGATGATGTCATAATCGCCAAAGCGGTCTGTGCTGCGTCCGGTTCCGGCGTACAGTAGCACCTTGGCTGATGGCAGAAAACGGGCTATTTCCGCTTCCCAATTGAACAGTAGTGAAGGGGGGGCAACCACCAGATGGGGTGAACCGGGTGGGGCTGCCGAGGGGATGATTCCTGCCATGATGCCTGCCAGCAGACTGATCCCTTGCAAGGTCTTGCCCAGCCCCATGTCATCGGCCAGACAGGCCCCAAAGCGGTGCCGGTAGAGGAAGGCCAGCCAGTGCCAGGCATCAAGCTGGTAATGGCGCAGAGCTGCTGTCAGACCGGTGGGCAGGGCCGGTTTGGGCATCTGCTCAAAGTTCAGCAGGCTCTCCAGTACCTCGGCATCCTGTGGCGAAAGCTGCACGGTTACCCCATGTTTACGCAATTGCAGCCAGTCCAGGATCTGCAGGCGGGGTACCCGTACCAGCTCCTGCTTCCCCTTTTTGCCCTTTTTGCCGGTCATGGCGCTGTTGAACATGGCCAGTACCTGGGCTGAAAGCTGGTCAAGCAGCAGCAGTTTGCCGTCTTTACGCAGCATACCGCTGCCGCCCAGCAGTTCCTGCAGTTCCTGTTCAGTCAGCAGTTCACCGTTAACACGGATCTCAGGCTTAAGTTCAAACCAGTCCAGGCTGCTACGGGTGGCATCAAGGGAGAATTGCCAGGATCCAGTGGTGAGCGGCTGCAGATCAACCAGCAGTTCAAAGCCCTGTTCCTCCAGCCGTTTTGCCAGGGCGGGCAGTTGCTGCATCAGCAGCGCTTCTGGCATCTCTGCACCGGCTGGAACGCATGCATCGTCGAATGCCTCGTTGCCAAACTGCTCATACATGATCCGCACCAGCCGCGCCTGAGCCATGCGGTCATCTTCAGCATACTGCCAGCCATGAACGGTTGCGTTCAGCAACAACGGATTATATCCGGCCTGGGTTACCAGATGGTTGAGCAGCTGGCGCGCTGCCCGCTTGATGTCGGTTTTGTTGTAGTCCGGGGTGGCCAGGGCAGCACGGATCAGTTTGGTCCGCAGGGTTGCCTTCTTTTCATCAAGCAGATGAAAGAAGGTCTCGGTCAGGTGGCGGATCCGTTTTTTTGCCCGAAGCGGCGCAGGAAAATTGGCGCGTCCGCTGGAGCGCAGAAAGTAAAAGGTGCTGTTTGAAAAAGGGATCAGCAGGTTTTTGTACCGAAGTAGCGGTGTCAGGTAGGAGTGACTGGTTTTAGCCAGGGTTGCGATGTTCAGCAGGTAGCTGATGGTTTCCGGGTTGCCTGGTTGCATCGGTGTGCCATTACAGAAGAACAGTAGCCCGCTGTCTGCTGTCCACAGTGCTTTCGGCAGCAGCCTGATGGCGGTTTTGTTGAACTGTTCCATACTGACTGCAATGCCGTTGGGGATGGCCCTGATCGTTTTGGTGTCGTCATCAGCATGGTCTTCACCATAGTACTCATCATCGTCATCAGAGTCTTCTGCTTGATGAACAGCGTCAAAAAGCTGCTCAACAAGCAGTTTGTGGGTCTCCCAGGGGGTGGGGTTGTGCAATGGCTGGATAGTGCCGGTTTCCGGGTTGACCAGTACCTCACCTCTGTAGAGGGCCAGGGAAGGCACTGCAGCGCCGTTTTCCAGGGTGCGGATCAGCCGTACTTCCTGCCCATTGATAGCGAGGCTAAGTGTCCGCTTAAGGGGGAGATCAGGCCGCCAGACCAGCGGGATTTCTTGCCCTTTATGGTTAAGGATGACTATCGGTATCGTGCCTTTGGTGATCAGGGAAAACTGTTCAAAAAAGCGGGTTGAGGCGTCAAAATAGCGGGTGGCGGTTAAAAAATGCTGGATGGCTGCAGGACAGCCCTGGCTTGACCAGTAGTTAATCAGCTCTTTGCCACGGTAGATCCTGGCCTGAAGCTGATCAGCATAATCGAGCGACAGGACCAGCCGGTAGGTATGAGCTGTTTTTGGCTGCGGAGGTGCGGCTTGTAAGCGTGCTACCCCGAGCTGTCGTAAGACCTTGTCACGAACCTTGGTGAAGTCAGGTGGAACGGTTTTGATCCCTACTGCCTGTGGCGGCTCAATTCTGCATTTTTCAGCGGCTGATTCCAGCAGTTCTTGACTGAAACGGATCTGTGTAAAGCTCTCCGGGGTTGTCAGTCGTTTCAGCACAGCCCAACCTGCCACCACATGGGGGCATTGTGACCAGGAACGCCAGATCCGGCAGTTGCAGGCGGTGGCGATTCTGCGATCGGCACAGCTAAATGAGGTCATAACCTGGTGTGAAAATGCGATGGTGAGCGAGCTTTGGGTGCTATTCCACTCTGCCTGAACAACCCTGCCGTTGCGGCAGATGGTCATGCCGCTTTCCAGACTGGCCTTGGAGGCAAGACTGTACAGGTCGCGTGGTTCACGTTCCTTGAACAACTGCAAGAGTGGTGAGGTAGCTGGCGATACAGGTGCGGTCATAGATCCTTAAAACTCCGCGTGCCGTGGGGTGCGGGGAAATGGAATCACGTCGCGGATGTTTTCCATGCCGGACAGGTACATGATCAGCCGCTCAAACCCCAGGCCAAAACCGGCATGGGGGGTGCTGCCCCAGCGGCGGGAATCCAGGTACCAGCGTAGCGGCTCCTTTGGGATCTCCAGATCATCTATCCGCTGCTCCAACAGGTCCAACCGCTCTTCCCGCTGACTGCCGCCGATAATTTCACCCACCTTGGGCACCAGCAGATCCATGGCAGCCACGGTGCGGCCATCATTATTCTGACGCATGTAAAACGCCTTGATATCCTTGGGGTAGTTCAGCACAAAGACCGGTCCGCCCACCACCTGTTCCGTCAGGTAACGTTCATGCTCGGTCTGTAGATCAAGTCCCCATTCCACAGGAAAGGTAAAGCTGACCGGCGCTTTTTGCAGGTGGGTAATGGCGTCGCCATAGTCCATCCGGGCAAAGTGTGCCTCGGCAACGGCCTGTACCCGCTGGATCAGCCCTTTTTCACTATGCTGATCAAAGAAGGCCATATCTTCAGCGCATTCTCTCAGGGCAAAGCTGCAGAGGTAACGGACAAACTCCTCAGCCAGATCCGCATCATCGGCCAGATCGGAAAAGGCCATTTCCGGCTCGATCATCCAGAATTCCGAGGCATGGCGGGCGGTGTTGGAGTTTTCGGCCCGGAAGGTGGGGCCAAAGGTGTAGATGTTGCCAAAGGCCTGGGCAAACAGTTCGCCCTCCAACTGGCCGCTGACCGTCAGGCCGGTCTTCTGGCCAAAGAAGTCCTGGCTGAAATCAATGCTGCCCCCTTCGTTACGGGGGGCGCCGCCTGCGGGCAGGGTGGTGACCCGGAACAGCTCACCGGCCCCTTCACAGTCACTGGCAGTGATGATCGGGGTGTGGACATAGAGGAAGTTACGGTCGGTAAAGAACCGGTGGATCGCCTGGGCCAGTTTTGAGCGCAGACGGAATACGGCGCCAAAAGTATTGGAGCGGGGCCGCAGATGGGCGATGCTGCGCAGGTATTCAAAGCTGTGGCGTTTTTTCTGCAAGGGATAGTCAGGATCAGCTTCGCCAATTACCGTTAGCGTGGTTACACGAAGCTCAAACGTTTGTCCGGCAGCCGGGGAGGAAACCAGTTCTCCGGTTGCCTGCAGGGCGGTGCCGGTGCCGAGTTTGCTGTGGTTTTCAAAACCGGTTACTGTTGTTTGCTCCAGAACCAGCTGGATGCCGGACAGATTTGATCCGTCGTTAAGCACAATAAAGGCGATATCACCGGAGGCCCGGGTTGAACGCACCCAACCGGCTACGGTGAATGTTCCACCAGGCTCGGAGCCGTTGAGCAGGTTTGCTATACGTATCTGTTTGGACATGGGGTGTTCCTTGGTTTGTCATAGGGTCAGCAAAAGCCCCCCCTCTTGCAAGAGCTTTACCTGATGTTTGGGTGCCCCCGGCACGTCTTACGCATAGCACATCTTTGACAGGTGTGTCATGCAAAACTCTATTGCGCCATACAGCCCGCACAATTTACTATTATCCTGCTATTACCGGTTAGTTGAGGGGTTTTTACGGAGCTGTAGCGGCTGTATGAAGAGCGGTACCAGGCCGGTTTGGGGTGCATGATCTGCTGTCAGTTTTGCAAGCGCGGACGGCTGCTCAATTCGGGTGGTAGTGTCGCAGCCTTGAAAAAGCAAACTCCTGCCCTGCTTGGATCTGTGGCATATGTGTCGTTTTTATCTATAGTTCGATCCTGAATTCCGCCCCTTCCGCTGTGTTGCGGGCGCTCAGTCTGCCGCCCATATTACGCTCAATCAGGGTGCGGGCCATGTAGAGGCCGATACCGGTGCCGGCGGCCGGCCCTTTGGTGGTGAAGTAGGGTTCAAAGATATGGGGCATAGTCTCGGCAGGAATGCCGCCGCCATTATCCCTGACACAAACTACGGCATGTTTTCCCTCGCGGGAGATGATCAGTTCTATCCGTGGATCAGCGACAGCGCGCTCTAAAAGCACATCCCGGGCATTATAGAGGATGTTGATCAGACACTGGGCATATTCGTTGGGATAGCCAACCACCCGAACGTTTTCATCCCCCTGCACGGTTATCTGGATAGAATTGTCCTTCAGGCCTGGACTGAGCAGGCTGATACAGCGCTCTACCACTTCTTGCAAAATAAATTCATGTTGTTCCCGGTCTTTGCGGAAGAAGCTTCTGAAGTCGTTAATGGTCTGTGACATCTGTTTAAGGATGTTCATGACGGCACTGATATCGTTGTCCATTTCCTCGGCGGTCAGTTCACCGCTTCGGTGCAGATACTGCATGGCCTGGATGTAGGCGGCAATATTGTTAAGTGGTTGCCGCCACTGGTGGGCAATGTTGTTCAGCAACTCTCCCATGGCTGCCAGACGGTTCTGTTGCATCAGCAGTTCATCCTTCTGACGCAGTTCGGTAATGGCAGCGGTAATCCGTTCTTCAAGGTTACTGTTGATAACGTTCAGCTCTTCCTGGGCTTGCGGCCGTTGGGCGATCTCGTCTTCCAGCAGGGCCGCCTGTTCGTGCAGGGTGTCTTCAATCTGCCTGCGATCTTTCAGATACTGGCTGATCTGGATCTGCATGCTGTTCAGTGCATCCACCAGCAGGTCCAGCTCATCCTTGGGGCTTTGACCGGTCTGGGGCCGTTGCAGATCAAGCGGATTATCAAGGGTGCTGATGGTAAGCTGTCCGGCATGGTGGGCCATTACTGCCAGGTGCCGGCCAACCAGGGTATGAAACAGAAAAAAGACAAAAGCCGAAATAAACGAAATCTGGATAAACTGCGTACCAAGGATCAGCAGGGCACGTTCCTTGATGCGGGTATAGATCCAGTCGGTGCTGGCCGTAATTGAGAGGGTGCCGAGTTGCATGATTGTTTTGCGGTGGATGGTAGTGAGTTGAAACGTATGTGTTATCGGGTGGTTGGCCTTCGCATCGCCCAGCGTAAGCACTGGCGCATCCTGCCGTACAAGCCGTACTGAATCAATCATCGGCAACGAGAGTATCCCTTTTAACTGGGCCTGCAAGCCCTGGTCATTAAAGAGCCAGATGTCGTTGCTCAGGCTTTGCTTGTGGCTGGCTTCGATGTAGGAAAGCTGGTTTCTGACCGCGCTGATATCTTTGCGGTAATCGATGTACAACTGCAGGCAGGTGCCGACCAGGGTCAAAAGCGCGATGAAGATGATCAACCGGGCGATTAACTTCCAGGCAATCCTGGCAGAGCGGGGGATGAAGCGTTGTTTAATCAATGTTTTCTCATTTTTTTAGGTAGATAGGGGGCCAGGGTGTCATTGAA
>CAZNWF010000007.1:0-55198 GCA_964576485.1 uncultured Geobacter sp.
ACTCGCTGGTGGAGATGCGGCTGATGGCTGATCAGGTGGCGGTGCTGGAAAAGGGAAGGCTGACCGGTCTGGTCACGCCGGAGCAGTTGGCCCGCCAGCGGATGGGGCAGAGCCCGGCGGGCTATATCAATCTACTGGAACTGGGGCACCCGCAGGAAAAACAGGGCCTGCTGGCCTATCCCTGGGCCGGTGGTGAACTACTGCTGTCCGGCAATGCCGGGACAGAAAACGGTCTGTTTGAGCTGTCCTCCAAGGATATCATCCTCTGCAAGCGCCATCCCGATGCCATCAGCGCCCGCAACCTGCTGCCCTGCACGGTCCGCAGCCTGTTTGAAGCGGGCAGCAAGATTGGTGTTGAGCTGGATTGCAAGGGCGGTACACTGGTGGCTGAGATCGTACCTGATGCGGCACGGGAGCTGGAGATCACCACCGGCAGCATGGTCTGGGCAGCCATTAAGGCATCAGCCTTCAGGAGGCTGTAGCTTTTAAACGCCATCAAGCCGTGACGGCCCGATGGTAACCAACCTGCAGCCAACCGTCACCTGCTCTGTTCCGACTGGGTTCATGCGTACCTTGCCGTCTGTGCAGCTGATGCCCAGGGCCAGGTGGCCCCGTTGTTTGCAGCGTATCGCAAGGCTTTCAAAGGTTCCCGCACCGCTGATCGGTACCAGATAGATCTGCTGTCCCTGTCCACTGCTGAGCAGATCTCCCAGCACCTCCTGCACCCCCGGATTCAGCAGTTCCTGACTTAAGAAATGGGCATCAAAGCGGCTGGTGCAGACAATCCGGTCACAGCCGGCCTTGCGCAGCAGCTCTTCCGAGGCAGGATCAATACATTCCACGACGGTGTTGACCCGCTTGCAGCGCCCCTCAATAGCCAGGGCGATGGCCACATTCAGGTTGTCCGGGGACGGGTCTGTGGGGTCGCGGGTCAGAATAACAGCATGCTGGGCCTGATCAATGGCAGCCCGCTGCAGGGTTTCATCACGGGTTGGATTACCGCGCACGTAATGAACGCCCCGTTTCTGCAACTCAACCGGCAGTTCTTCCAGCTGTTCATCCACCAGAATAACCGGCATGCTGGTGCCGACCGCCTTGTCCAGCGCCAATTCCAGCAATATCCGTTCAACCTTGGCCAATCCTGCAAAATTAACGATCACCAGATGATCGGTCAGTGTAAAGGTTGACATCCCCTTGATCTCCTTTGTCTTGGAGGTGACCAGCGCCGCAGCCACCATGGAAAGTGCATAGCCCAACAGACCGATACCAAAGACCATGATCGGCCAGCCCACCAGAAACCGGCCACCAAAGCTCTTGGGAAAGAAATCACCATAGCCAACAGTGGCAATCGTAACAATAGTGTACCAGAGCCCGTCAGCCCAGCTTAGATCCGGGTTGGCAGGCAGCTCAAAATAGAAAAAACCGGTGGTGCCATAGAGCAGCACCGCCAGCATCAGCACCAGTACCCGCAGGTATTCCGGTGGATTGCGGACCATGCTTTTCATGAAATACTGGATAACCTGAAACATGGATCCTCCTACTGATTCTGGTTGCGCCACTCACGGATCAGCGCCAGAGCCCGCTCCGTGGCTGTGGTATTTGACCAGAGCCCACGCCGTCCGGCCCGGGCCTGTTCCTGCTCCTGCAGATAACTCTGCATGGCCGGGAAGGGATAGACCGTGTAAACCAACGCCAGACCCTGACGTACCAACCGGATCGCAATATCTTCATCATCAACGTACAGGGTGGCCAGATAGCGGCCATGTTTATCCTTGGGGGTGGTGGCCAGCAGGACCCGCACCGGACGATCAGCCATGCTACGCTGGATGGTCTCCATGGCAGCCTGGGCAAAGGGGGTGACCACATCTTTTTCCACCTTGGCGTCAAAGGATTTGATCCCCACAATTCTGATGGTAACCGGCGGTTGTCCCTCTCGCGCAGCAACCAGGCTATCACCGTCAATCACCTTGACCAGTCGCACCAGATCACCACTATCGATCTTGCCACTGGCGCTCTGTACGCTGCGGCGCTGCTTTTCAGCATTAATGCCGTAAAAAGCGGAAGCACAAAGCAGGACTACAATTATCGACCAAAAGGCCAGCGTTGCTCGGCCCATACGCATTTGCCTCCCTTTCAAGATGTGCTATATAGCCTGTACAGTCTTTTATACCAGCGAATACCTTGTTGTACAGAGGGGCCGGATTGCACCATGCGTTTTCCCCTGAATGAACATGTAAAAGCGGTTCATCCGCCCCCGATCAGCGAGGTCAGGGAATGGGCCGGCCAGCGCCCTGACTATGCAGCACCTTTGATCGACCTCTGTCAGGCCGTGCCGGACTATGCCCCCCCTGCAGAGCTGATCAGCCATATCCAGCAGGCAGCCCTTGATCCCCAGACCAGTCGCTACAGCCCGGATGAAGGGCTGGCTGAGGTACGGGAGGCGGTCTGCCGCCGCTATCGTCGCCGCTATGCCGCCAAGATGGGGCCGGAGCAGGTCTGCCTGACCGTCGGGGCCAGCGCCGCCTTCTGGCTGGCTATGGTAACCCTCTGCCATGCCGGGGATGAGGTAATCGTCCAGCTGCCCTGCTATTTTGATCATCCCATGGCCCTGACCAGCCTGGGGATCAGGCCGGTCTACACACCGTACAAAGAGAAAGAAAAGGGGCTGCCCAACCTGGACAGCATTACCAAGCTGATCACCCCGCGTACCAGAGCGATCCTGCTGGTCTCCCCCAGCAACCCCACCGGCAGCGTCATCCCGCCCGATCTGCTGCGTCGGCTGTATTTTCTGGCTCAGCAGCACCGGATTGCTCTGATCCTGGATGAAACCTACAGCGATTTTATCGAAGGGATGCCCCATGACCTGTTTACCATGGAGGAGTGGGGCAGCACCCTGCTGCAGATCATGTCCTTTGGCAAGAGTTACGCCTTAACCGGCTACCGGGCCGGGATGCTGGCTGCGGCGCCGGAGGTGATCAGGCAGGCTTTAAAGATCCAGGATACCATGACCGTCTGCCAGCCCCGCATTACCCAGCTGGCCCTGCAGTACGGGCTGGACCATCTTGATCAGTGGGTGGAGATGAACCGGCGGATGATGACCTTCCGCCACAACCTGTTTATTGAGGAGTTCAGCCTGCCGGGCAACCGCTTCAGGCTGGCTGCCAGTGGCAGTTTCTTTGCCTGGGTCAAGCACCCTTTTTCTGGCAAGAGTGGTCGTGAAGTGGCCAAAAAGCTGGCCATGGAAGCCGGTATCCTGACCCTGCCGGGTGAGGTCTTTGGCCCCGGTCTGGAAGAGTACCTGCGGCTGGCCTTTGGTAATATCAAAGAAAAATCGATCCCTGAAGCCATCCATCGCTTCCGGCGCTTTGCCTGATTATCCGCTTGCCCCGTGGCTGGACAGCACCTATACTGCACAAACTATGCATATTCATCAGACAACGTTTATTAAAAGCGCCGTTAAACCGGCTGACTATCCACCGGTTGACCTACCCGAGATCGCCTTTGCCGGGCGCTCGAACGTGGGCAAATCATCCCTGATCAACGTGATTGTTGAACGCAAGGCGCTGGTACGCACCAGTTCCACTCCTGGCCGGACCCAACTGATCAATTTCTTTCAGGTGACCGGCGTCCCGTTCTCACTTAACCTGGTAGATCTGCCCGGCTATGGCTATGCCAAGGTGCCGCTGGATCTGAAGCGCCAGTGGGGGCCGATGATGGAGCGCTACCTGTCAGGACGTGAGTCACTGAAAGGGGTGGTGCTGATCCTGGATATCCGCAGGATCCCCTCTGAGGAAGATCTGCAGATGCTGAGTTGGCTGCGTTCTTACAACCGCCGCCCGATTATCGTACTGACCAAGTGCGACAAGGTGACCAAAAACGAGCGGGCCAAACAGACCGCAGCCATTGCCGCCAAACTGCAGTTGGACAAATCGCTGCTGATCCACTTCTCAGCCCTCTCAAAGGACGGGCGCGATGCGGTCTGGCAGGCGATTCAGGACGCAGTGGAGGCTGATGAGCCATGACCAGAACCATGCCTGATCTGCAGCAGAGCCGTGACCACCGCAAGATCCCGATCCGTAAGGTAGGGGTCAAGAATATCTCTTACCCGATTGTGGTGCAGGACAAACACCGCTCCCTGCAGCACACGGTTGCTACCGTGGATATGTATGTGGATCTGCCACACCAGTCTAAAGGCACCCATATGAGCCGCTTTGTGGAGATCCTGAACCGCCACCGGGAACAGATTGCCCTGGACCGGCTGGAGGAGATCCTGCAGGAGATGCGCCAGAAACTGGGGGCAGAGACCGCCCACCTGCGGGTGGAGTTCCCCTACTTTATTGACAAGGCAGCACCGGTTTCCAAGGCCCGCTCCCTGATGGAGTACACCTGCGAGTTTGACGCCTGCTTGAGCGGTGATCAGCTGGACTTTGTGCTGGGGGTCAAGGTTCCGGTCACCTCGCTCTGCCCCTGCAGCAAGGAGCTGTCTCAGTTTGGCGCCCATAACCAGCGCAGCATCATGACGGTCAAGGTGCGCTACAAGGACTTTATCTGGATTGAAGATCTGGTGGAGCTGATTGAACAGTGCGGCAGCAGTCCGCTCTATGCCCTGCTGAAACGGGCCGATGAGAAACATGTCACGGAACAGGCCTACTTACATCCCCGTTTTGTGGAGGATATGGTGCGGGAGGCGTACTTGCGGCTGGCTGCCTCAGAGAACATCACCTGGTTCTCGGTTGAGGCAGAGAATTTCGAGTCAATCCATAACCATTCAGCCTATGCCGAGGTGGCGTTGGACAGGCGGGATCTCGCGCAGCCATGAGACCGATCCTGATCCTTTCTGCCGTGCCCTGTGAGCTTGAACTGCTGATCAGTGCGCTGGAAACGCCGTACTGTGACCCCAACGCTGTCTTTTCTGCAACAGAGGGGAACCTCGGCACTACCCGGCTGGTCTGCTGCGCCGGCGGGATCGGCAAGGCCAATGCCGCATCGGCAGCCACCTCGCTGATTGAGCGCTACCACCCGGAGCTGATCATTAATGTCGGCTGTGGCGGCGCCTACCCCGGTAGCGGGCTTTCGGTGGGTGATCTGGCCCTGGCAAGTGATGAGATCTTTGGCGATGAAGGGGTGCAGACCCCGGCCGGCTGGATGGATATGAAACAGGTGGGGCTGCCGCTCTTTTCCGAGGAAGAGCGCGCCTGGTATAACAGCATCCCGCTGGCCCGGCATGAGGCGCAAAAGGCGATGCAGTTGGCAGACAGCCATGGTCTGCAGCTGGTGCGGGGACGCTTTGTAACGGTGTCAAGTTGCAGCGGCACCAAGGCCCGCGGTCTGGAACTGGCCCGGCGTTACCAGGCGGTCTGCGAGAATATGGAGGGGGCAGCCATTGCCTTGACGGCGCTGCGCTACGGCGGAATCCCCTGTCTCGAGATCCGGGGGATCAGTAATCTGGTGGAAGACCGCGACATGTCACGCTGGGATATCGGCCGGGCCGTGGAGGCGGCGCAACGTTTTGTGATCAAAATTATTGAAGAGCTGAGCAAGTAACAGTAGTGGCTACTGACCAAATTCCGGTGGTACGCCCGCCTTGTTTGCCTGCTCAATCAACTGATTCAGCTGTACTCTGGTTTTTTCGTACTCCTGATTAAGTTGGCGACTACGGGTATTTATCTCTGCAATCTTTTCCCGGCCAAGCATCCTTTTGCCGTCTCCCCCCTCTTGCTTCAGCTGTTCTATCCCTTGTTCAATCGTCTTCATCTGTGCCCGTAGTGCCTGAAACTGTTGTTGCCATTCAGCTGCTGTACGATCACCAAATCTGGTGGACGGAGTTGCTGCTCCCTGGGCTGGTCCGGCTTGGGGAATAGCTCCGGCAGGAGCTGCCAGAGTCTTGGATTCATTCTTTACCGCAGCCGGTTTTGTATCAGGGATAGCTTCCTCGCCTGCTGCCTGACGCAGGGCCTTTGCTCGATACCTGGAGGGAACTGAACCGAGATCATCGGTAAAATGGACCGTACCGGCAGGATCGGTCCAGGAATAACTGGCTGCCCCTGCTGCTACCGGCAGCAACAGTACAAGCGCCAACAATGCCAGATGTTTCATGCTACGTTCCTCCCCTAACTAGCGTTCACCAAAAATAGCTGTACCAACCCGCACCAGGGTGGCCCCTTCCTCAATTGCCACCTCAAAGTCGCCGGACATCCCCATGGAAAGCTCGGCCATCTCAACACCGGGAATCGCCTCTTTATCAATCTGTTCAGCCAATACACGCAGCTCTTTGAAATAGGGCCGGGCCGATTCAGGATCGTCAAAGAAGGGGGGCATGGTCATCAACCCGCGTACCCTGACATTGGGCAAACAGGCAATCGCCCGGACCAGCTCAACCGCCTCCGCTCTGGTGGTACCTGACTTCGTTGCCTCGCCTGAGACATTGACCTGTACCAGAATATCACAGGAAGCGCCCAGTTTGTCTTGCCATTGCCGGTCAATCTCCTGGGCCAGTGACAGGCGGTCTACGGTATGGATCATGCTGACAATGCCGGGTAGGTATTTGACCTTGTTGCTCTGCAGGTGGCCGATCAGATGCCATGCAACAGGACAGTTCAGCTGAGCGGCCTTGTCGATCAGTTCCTGGACATAGTTCTCGCCAAAGATCTGTTGTCCTGCTGTCGCTGCTTCGGTAATAACCGAGGCTGGATGCAGCTTTGATACGGCCACCAGCCGCACTGTTCCTGGGTCTCTGCCTGCTACAGCACAGGCCTGTTGGATACGGCTGATTACTGCGGCAAGATTGTTAACAATCACGGTCATGTTTACAGCACCTCAAGCTGGTGTAAGGTCTCCACCAGTTCGCAGGTGGGCAGTCCCACCACATTGGTGTAAGAGCCATGGATCTCCCGCACAAAATGGGCGGCGCCTCCCTGAATGGCATAGGCTCCGGCCTTGTCCAGCGGGCAGCCGGTCTTGACGTAGTTACTGATCTCCTGCGCTGATAAGGTTTTAAAGACCACCTGCGTCCGCACCGCACGCTTGACACAGACGCCACGCCGCTTATCCAGCACGGCGTAGGCGGTTACCACTTCATGGGTCTGACCAGACAGATCAGCCAGCATCTGGATAGCATCTGCTTCATCCGCCGGTTTGCCCATGATCCGGCCACCCAGTACTACAATCGTGTCAGCACCGATAAAAAAAATGCCTGCTGCTTCCCGTTCTGCAGCAGTGCGGGCCTTTTCCTCAGCCAGCCGCAGGGCATGGGCAACCGCCTCTTCACCGGGTAGCGGATCCTCAGGAATATCAGCCGGTGCCACCCGAAAGCGGACACCAGCCAGTTCCAGCAGTTCTGAACGGCGAGGAGAAGCAGAGGCCAACACAATGGAAGAATCAGTTACTGCCACGCTTGCGCTCCTCTTCCCGTTCTTCCTGACGCCGTTTTTGCTCCTCCAGCTCAACCCAGTGGGCCTTCCAGTCCTTTTTCTTGACCTTGTGCAGGACAAATACACCGGGAATAATGACGATCCCCCAGAAAATATTCATGCCGGCGCCATTGATCAGCCCGTAGACCAATGATGCCACCCCCATCAGAAACAGGGCTACTTCCAGAGAGAAAATCCTGCCGACCAATGAGCTTTCCTGCCGTTCTTTTGCGTCATCATGCTGCATCAGAAAACTCCTTCCACGGAAAGATCTTTCCGGGGTTCAAAATATTATTGGGATCCAGAGCAAGTTTGATGCACTGCATGGTTCTGATCTGAACCGGGTTTAGTTCCATCTCAATGTAGGGCTGCTTTGCCAATCCTACGCCATGCTCGCCGGACATGGTGCCGTTTAAGTCCAGAGCCGCCTGGAAGATCTCTTTCAGGGCCGCTTCGGCCTTTTCCTCCTGGCCCGGAACCTCTTTGTTGATCATGACGTTGACGTGGATATTGCCGTCGCCGGCATGGCCGAAATTGACGATTGGAATGTCATACTTCTGCTGGATCTTTTCAATCTGGCGGATCACCACGGGCACCTTGCTGCGGGGCACCACAATATCTTCATTGAACTTGTGAGGGTTAACATCCCGCAGCGACGGCGACACCAGACGGCGTACTTTCCAAAGCGCCTCTGATTCAGCATTATCTTGAGCAGCCCTGAACTGTACCAGTCCTAACGGCTTGATCAGGTCATGGATACGGGCTGCCTGCTTTTCAATTAACTCCCGGTCACCATCCACTTCAATCAGCAGCACGGCCCGTCCTTCTGGCGGGACCCCCAGGTTAAACCGCTTTTCAACGCACTGCAGGGTGGCGTAGTCCATAAACTCCAGCGTAGTGGGAATGATTTTGGCGCCGATAATGGTGGAGACCGCCTGGGCAGCGCCATCGATTGAATCAAAGATGGTCAGCATGGTCTTTTTGGCTTCTGGCAACGGCAGCAGCTTGAAGATGATTTTGGTGATTATCCCCAGGGTGCCTTCACTGCCGCACAGCAGACGGGTCAGGTCGTAGCCCACCACCGCTTTGTAGGTTTCAGTACCGGTACGGATAATTTCGCCAGTGGGCAGCACCAGCTCCAGACCCATCACAAAATCCTTGGTAACGCCATACTTGACACAACGGGGGCCACCCGCATTTTCAGCAACGTTGCCTCCCAGCGTGGAAAATTTTAACGAGGCCGGATCAGGCGGATAGAACAGCCCCAGCTTTTCCACTGCCTTCTGGAACTCTTCGGTCACCACCCCGGGTTCCACCTCGGCAATCAGGTTTTCCGTATCAATCCGCAGGATCTTGTTCATCCGGGTGGTTACCAACACCACGCCACCTGCCTTGGGCAGGGCGCCGCCGGTAAAACCGCTGCCTGCGCCACGGGGAAAGACCGGAAACCTGCGCTGATTGGCAAGCCGCAGGACCGCTGCGGTTTCTTCCGCATTGGCCGGGTGCACCACCGCAGAAGGGAGAAATTCCATCTGGGTGGCATCGTAGCCGTAGCAGATCAGATCCTGCTTTTCAGTGGCTATATTTTCAGGACCCACAATGGCACGGAGTTCCTGAATAAGTATCGGGTCTAACATGCGACACCTCTGCTGATTAATGTAGGGGTAAATCTTAACCGATGCACTCGTTCAATAGCAAGTGAAAGGGGCAGTAATTAATTGGACTTCAGAAAGATACCCTACATACCATGTGCCAAAAGTTGCACACTCTGATTCTATACTGTAGAATGAAGTAAAATCTCTTTTGGAGAGCAAAGCCATGCAACCGATTATTACCTACAAGGAACGCTGCCGCACCTGCTACTCCTGTGTCCGTACCTGTCCGGTCAAGGCGATCAAGGTTGATGGCGGCTATGCTGAAATCATCTATGAGCGCTGCATCGGTTGTGGTAACTGCCTGAACTGCCCGCAAAAGGCCAAGGTGGTGGTTGACCGGATGGTTAAGACCCAGGAACTGCTAGCCTCGGGTGACCCGGTTGTGGCGGTGCTGGGCTGTTCGTTTCCTGCTTTTTTTCACTCATATACCCCTGGCCAACTGGTTGCAGGCCTGAAGAGCCTCGGTTTTCATGAAGTGCACGAAGGCGCCCATGGCGCTCGCATGATCGCCCCGCTGTATGCTGCTGAAATTGCGAAAACTGACCATACGCTGATCTCTACCCACTGCCCGGCTGTGGTTGACCTGATTGAGCGGCATTACCCCAAGCTGCTACCCAACCTGATGCCGGTGGTGTCCCCCATGCTGGCTATGGGACGCTTTATCAAAGAGGCCCTGGGGCCACAGGCCAAGGTGGTGTACTTAAGCACCTGCATAGCCGCTAAATTTGAAATTCAATCACCGGAAGTGGCAAATTTTGTGGATGTTGTCCTGACCTATGGCGAGATCGAGCTATTTTTCCGCAGGCGCGGGATCTCGCCGGCAAATCTTGCAGAGGCGGCTTTTGACGGCATTGACCCGGAACAGGGGCGTATGTTTACCCTCTCGGGCGGGCCTTTGCGGGCACTGGATATTGCCACTGATTTTCTTGACACAGAAACCGTTGCTGCAGAGGGTGAGAGCCACTCCCTTGAGATTGTGCGTGATCTGGCCTCAGGAAGGATCAATCCCCGCTATGTTGATCTGCGTTTCTGTGATGGCGGTTGTGTTGACGGACCTGGTAAAAATCGTGATTTGACCAACTTCTATAAACGTAACCTGATTATTCGCTATACCAACAGCGTGGTTCCCTACCGGACAGCGGCCCATTATCGCAACGCAAAGCCGCCTGCCCAGCTTTCACAAAGTTTTCAGGATAAGTCGATCAAACTGCCCGCGCCTAAACCGGAAGATGTGCGCAGAATCCTCCATGCAACCGCTAAATTCAGTCAGGGGGATGAATTGAACTGCCGTGCCTGTGGTTATGCCACCTGCCGGGAGCACGCGGTTGCTGTGTTTCAAGGGTTGGCGGATATCGGCATGTGTCTGCCCTACAACCTGCGTAAGATGGAGGAAGACCGCGGTATTTTGATGCAGAAGTATGAGCTGATGTCACGGGAGCTGGACAAGCAACTTGGTGAAGATATGATTATCGGTGATGACCGCGAAAATGCCGCTGTTGTCGAGCTGATCCGCCATGTTGGCCCAACCCCTACCACGGTGTTGATTCGTGGCGAAACCGGCACCGGCAAAGAGCTGACAGCCCGCGCTATCCATCGTCTGAGTACGCGGGCAGATAAGCCGTTGGTTACAGTTAACTGTACCACCCTGGCAGACTCTCTGCTTGAAAGTGAGCTGTTTGGCCACAAAAAAGGCGCATTTACCGGCGCCATTGCAGACCGGAAAGGACTGTTTGAGGCTGCTGATGGTGGCACCATCTTCCTGGATGAGATCGGCGACATTACTCCCAAGCTACAGGCAGAACTGTTACGGCTGCTTGATCAGGGCGAGGTGCGGCCCGTGGGGGGCACCGCAGTCAAGAAGGTCAACGTGCGCCTGATTGCAGCCACCAACAAAGATCTTGAACAGGGTGTACGAGATGGCTGGTTCCGCGAGGACCTGTATTACCGTCTGAATGTATTTTCAATTGACCTGCCGCCCTTGCGTGAGCGCACCGAATCAATCCCGATCCTTTCGCGGCACTTTCTTGAAAAGGCGCGCAAAAAGCT
Source organism: uncultured Geobacter sp. (assembly GCA_964576485.1). Lineage (GTDB taxonomy): Bacteria > Desulfobacterota > Desulfuromonadia > Geobacterales > Pseudopelobacteraceae > Trichlorobacter. The sequence goes on from CAZNWF010000007.1 coordinate 11,111, forward strand.
GAACAAGCGGTTGACCGGCATCGAAGAACGGGCAGTCACCGCCATGCGTAATTACCACTGGCCCGGCAACATTCGAGAAATGCAAAACATCATTGAGCGGGCAGCGGTGCTTTCACAAGACGGGGTAGTGCGACTTGAAAACCTGCCATCTATCTTTCGGGAGATATTTGATGATCGGGCTGGTGTCCTGCCGGGGGTGCGCCGGACATCATTCAAAGCTGAGCGGGAAACCCACGTGGGACGCCTGGAACGCAACCTGATCCTGCGCTACCTTGAAGAGGCAGGCGGGAATGTGTCAAAGGCTGCTCGCCTTGCCGATGTGCCGCGCCGTACCTTTTACCGGTTACTTGAAAAGAACGGTATAGCCGTACAACGAAAGTTTGAGCACGCTTTTGGAGCTGGAACCGAAGGGAATCCGTAACCTGTTCTAGAATAGTGTATACTTTTGTCTATTTTGTGCCAATAGTGGCTCATTATTCAGGTGCAGGCAAATAAGATGTAAATAGTCTAATTTTGTATCATGCTGGTATTGTTTAACTTTATGTAATTTGCAGGCTTTTGGCACGGTGTTGGCATATGTATACACTATTGCGTTAACAACAAAAACGACAACACCTACATAAGGAGAACAAAACCATGGGCAGAATGAGAGAAAATCCTCGTTACAATGTAATTTCAATGCGCGTTAGCGATGAAGAGCGTGAACAGCTTGAGTCTCTGGTGCGGCGCACCCACAAGTCGGTATCTGACATTATGCGCGAGGCAATGGTCGCTTTGACTCTGCAACTTGATCATCGCGATCTTCGTAAAGCAGCTTAACAGCCAACAAAGTTAATCACCTCCGGGCATACAAAAAGGCACAGGATTTTCCTGTGCCTTTTTGTATGCTCAATTTTGTGTGCCACTAGTGACATTGCCTAGCTTATGACCACCTCAAACTGCTCCTGATGGAATCCTGGCTTGGCCCTGACCGTTACCCGCTTTTTAAATTTCTTTTCCAACTCCTCAAGACCGCGACGTTCTTCATCATAGAGCAGATCTGCAACCTGTGGGTGGACACTGAGCAGCACTTTTGTGCCACGAATATCCAGCATCTCACGCCTCAGCTCCCGGAAGATTTCATGGCAGATGGTGGTCTTTGACTTGACGTAACCGCGCCCTTCACAGTACGGGCAGGGCTCGCACATCATTCTGCCGATACTTTCCCGCACCCGTTTGCGGGTCATCTCCACCAGTCCCAGCTCGGAGATCTTCAGGATATTGGTCTTTGACTTGTCGCACTTGAGGGCATCTTCCAGGGCAGCGTAGACCTTTTCGCGATTGACCTCTTTTTCCATATCAATAAAGTCAATGATGATAATACCGCCGATATTGCGCAGACGCAGCTGATAGGCGATCTCCTTAACCGCTTCAAGGTTTGTCTTGAGGATGGTGTCTTCCAGGTTGTGTTTACCGACAAAACGGCCGGTATTGACATCAATGGCGGTCAGGGCTTCGGTCTGCTCGATAATGATATAGCCACCTGACTTCAGCCAGACCTTGCGGCCCAGGGCGCGACTGATCTCCACTTCCAGGCCGTACTGATCAAAAATCGGTTCCTCTTCATCATATAGTTCAATGGATGATTTCATCTTGGGCATAAAGGTGGAGATAAACTGCACGATCCGGTCATGATCCGGTTTGGAATCAATCACAATCCGATTAACATCATCGGTCACAATATCACGCACCACCTTCTGCACCACATCAAGGTCAGCATGAATCAGGCTTGGTGCTGTTGCCTTCTCCTTTGTGCTGACAATGGCAGCCCAGACTTTTGCCAGATACTGCATATCAGCACGCAGGTCATCTTCAGACTTGCCTTCAGAGGCTGTTCTCACGATAAAGCCGCAACCTGGCTGGCGCACGCGATCAACAATTTCCCGTAACCGCTCCCGTTCTTCTTCATCTTCTATTCTGCGCGAGATCCCGACATGGTCAACGGTGGGCATGTAAACCACATGACGGCCTGGCAGTGAAATATGAGAGGTTATGCGGGCCCCTTTGGTGCCGATCGGTTCCTTGGATACCTGTACCAGCAGTTCCTGGCCTTCCTGCAACAGGTCCTCGATCGGATGCAACACCTTAAACTCCTGATTGCTGCCATCATCGTGATGATCTTCCTTTTTGCCATCATCCATCAGATTTTCATACTCTTCAATGGCATCAAATACATCTGCCACATAGAGAAAAGCAGCCTTTTCGAGACCGATATCTACAAAAGCGGCCTGCATACCGGGCAACACCCGCACAACACGCCCTTTGTAGATATTGCCGACGATCCCCTTTTCCCGAGTCCGCTCTATGTACAGCTCCGCAATGGTCCCTTTTTCAATCAGGGAGATGCGGGTCTCGTGGGCAGTGACGTTAATGACCAGTTCCGATGACATGGTGATACCTCTATAGAAAAATTAAATTGTATGTTTGTTCTAGTATGCCACAAAAAGTACAGATGTCTTCTGAATTTGGGCAGATTTTAGCGCATCTTGTGTTAATCCGGTTACTGCAGCAGCCAATTCTATTGCCTTTCCGCGGCCAATGGTCAGCTCAAGACAGTTGCCATTGGCTGACAGTTCGCGGGTTTCCTGTCGCAAATCAATGGCTTGCTGCTGTCCCTTTTTCTGACGAACCAACACCCAGGAGTCTTGTGCCATAAATTGCACACATTGTTTTTGCAACAGCTCCGGGTCATAATCGGGCAGCGTTATCCGATAACGGGTGGCCTCAATCAGAGGAGAAAGAGACTCTGCCTTGAGTGCAACCTCGGTTGCCTCCAGTATGGAAATGCCGTCAGGCAAAACCTGATTAAGACACTGCAGCGCCTCATCCGGCCCCATATCCCCCACAAACAGATCCAGGTATTCTGCCTGAGATTCAACACCCACTGATGTAGCCGTAGCAAAGGAGAAGCGAGGATGCGGGTGAAAACCCTGGCTGTAGAGGATCGGCACACCGCCTCGCTGCACAGCACGGGTAAAGAGATTGATCAGCTCAAGGTGGCTTAGATAACGGATATTGCCGGTCTTTGAAAAGCGCATACGAAGCCGACGCTGCATACCTTCTTGTACCGCGTCATCACCCTTCTGCAATTCGCCAGACAGCTCCTGTTGCGCAACCACCCGGTTGGTCAACAGCTTGAAGTCGCAGACCCCGCAGTTGGAACAGGCGCCAAAGCGACAGTCAGCGGTAGCTGCTTCCGTATGGGCGCGTTCAAGCTCTTTGAGCAGGAATGCCTTTTCAATGCCGGCATCAAGATGATCCCAGGGTAGTAGCTCATCCGCACTGCGCTCACGCAAATACCACTCCGGATCAATTCCGCATTCACTGAATGCCTGCAGCCAGCGAGGAAGGGAGAAATGTTCGTTCCAGCCGTCAAAACAGGCCCCCAGCTCAACAACCCGCTCAAGCACATCTGCCAGACGGCGATCGCCCCGCGCAAAGACCCCTTCCATGAATGACAGCTCTGCATACTGATACTTGAAGTTCAGCTTGCGTCGCCGCATTTCGTCCTTGAGGAAACGCTGGCGCTCACGGGTCTCTTCAAGCGACAACTGACGCTGCCACTGAAACGGGGTGTGGGGCTTGGGCACAAAGGTGCTGACCGCCACATTCACTTCACCCTGGCCGCCTGCACGCCGTGCCTGACCTTTAACCTGACGGGCAAGTTCTGGAATTGCCTGAAGATCTTCCCAGGTTTCAGTGGGTAGCCCCATCATAAAATAGAGCTTGATGGATCGCCAGCCAGCCCCGTAGATATTCAGGGCGCCATCCAGCAGATCCTGTTCAGTGATCCCCTTGTTGATGACTCTGCGCATCCGTTCGCTGCCAGCCTCAGGTGCCAGGGTAAAGCCGGTTTTGCGTACTTTACGGATTTCATCAATCAACCCGACGGTGAGCGTGCCAACCCGCAACGATGGCAATGAAATGGCCACCCTGCCATTGGCATGGCGGGCCATCAGCTCCTGTAGCAGCGGCGCAATACAGCTGTAGTCTCCCGTGGAAAGCGACAGCAGTGAGATCTCTTCATAGCCGGTATTTTTCAGCGATGTTTCAATCAGCTGGCTGATTTTTTGGGGAGAACGTTCCCGCAGCGGCCGGTAGATGTAACCGGCCTGACAAAAGCGGCAACCACGGGTACAGCCACGGGCCACCTCAATCGCCACCCGGTCATGGATGGTCTTCATAAACGGTATGATCGGGCTATCCGGAAAGGTGGCGGATTCAATGTCAGGCAGAAAACGTCTGCGTACGGCTGTATAGCCTGATTTCAGTGGCTGAACAGCTGCAACCCGCCCATCGGCATGATAATCCACCTTGAAAAACGAAGGGACATACACGCCATCAATAGCGGAAAATTTTTCCAGGAGCTCCTGTTTGTTTCTGCTGGCTGATCTCTTCCAGTCCCGTACCAGATTGGCAATCTCAATCACCGCTTCCTCGCCATCTCCCAGTAGGAAGGCGTCAAAGAACGGGGCCAGCGGCTCTGGATTGTAGGCGCCTGGGCCGCCGCCAAGTATCAAGGGCCAGCTCTGGTCGCGATCAGCCGCCCGCAAAGGGATGACCGCCTGCCGCAGCATGGCCAGGATATTGGTACAGGAGAGTTCGTACTGCAGGGTAAAACCGATAATATCAGTCTTTGCAAGGGGGGTGGCTGTTTCAAGGGTGGTAAGCGAAATCTGCTCTGCTGCCATCTGGGCAGCCATATCAGGCCAGGGGGTGTAGACACGTTCGGCGGCAATGCCATCCAGCGCGTTAAGGATCTGGTAGAGGATGCGAAGTCCAAGATGACTCATCCCGACTTCATACACATCGGGAAAAGCTAACGCAATGCGCAGGTCAGCATCCGGCTTTGTTACTGATCCCATCTCACCGCCCATATAGCGAGCCGGTTTTTCAACGCTTAACAGATCCAAAGGCATGGAGGTTCCTTGCTAAAAAAGAAAAACCCCCGAAGTCTACACTTCGGAGGCATTTTCTTTTGAATGGTGCCCAGGACTAGACTCGAACTAGCACACCCTTGCGAGCACAAGCACCTGAAGCTTGCGTGTCTACCAATTCCACCACCTGGGCAAGGACAAAATATCTAGCACTAGCCGGACAAAAATGCAACCATTTTTTAGCAGCCAGCAACAAAAAAATCCCGGTCACCATTTACGCAGGTGACCGGGATTCCATGAAGCGCGTTAAGGCTCAGTTTACATGTTGTAGCCTGATTCGCTGTGTTGTGTCTGGTCGAGGCCCATGATTTCGTCTTCCTTCTCAACCCGCAGACCAATGGTCTTGTCCAGGATGAAGGTGATGATCAGGGTGACGACCACTGCGTAGGCACCAGCTGCCAGTACTGCGATCAGCTGGATCATCAACTGCTTGGCATTGCCAGCCAGCAGGCCGGTTGCACCTACGGTGGCAAATACACCGGTAATGATTGCGCCGAAGGTACCGCCGATACCGTGTACACCAAAGGCATCAAGGGAGTCGTCATACTTCAGCTTGGCCTTGAGCAGGATGCCGCCGTAGCAGACCAGGCCTGCAGCCACACCCATCAGCAAGGCAGCGCCAGGCTGTACAAAGCCGGCAGCAGGGGTAATGACAACCAGACCAGCAACAACGCCGGAACCGAAACCAAGGGCTGAGGGCTTGCCAGAGTGGATCCACTCAGCAATCATCCAGGAAAGACCGGCTGCTGCAGGAGCGATGGTGGTGGTGGCAAAGGCAAGGCCAGCCAAGCCGCCTGCTGCATCAGAGTTGTTAGCACCAACAATTGCCGAACCTGCGTTAAATCCATACCAACCGAACCAGAGCAGACCAACACCAAGTAGGGTCAGAGGCAGGTTATGGGGGGCCATCCGCTCAGTGGGGTAGCCATGACGCTTGCCAAGGAAGGCCAGGAATACCAGGGCGGAGATACCGGAAGAAAGGTGAACAACCGTGCCGCCGGCAAAATCAAGCGCACCCTTTTTGAACAGCCAGCCGTCAGTCATCCAGACCCAGTGTGCCAATGGATCATAGACCAGGGTGGTCCAGAGCAGCACAAATAGGCAGTAGGCTGAAAACTTGACCCGCTCAGCCATGGCACCGGAGATCAGGGCCACGGTGATCATGGCAAACATTGCCTGATACATGGCAAATACCAATTCAGGGATAGCGCCAGGCTCTTTGGTGTAGTTCTGAAACAGTGCCCACTCCACCGTGCCGGAAGCGGCATCTTTCATGATAATCAGGCCATTCAGCATGAATTTACTGAAGTTGCCGACCAGGCCCATGCCGTTCAGGTCAGGAGCAAAGGCAAGTGAATAGCCGATTACTGCCCACTGAACACCAACAATACCCATGGCCACAAATGAGTGCATCATGGTTGACAGGACGTTTTTCTGGCGGACCATACCGCCGTAGAACAGGGCCAAACCGGGGATCATCAGCAGTACCAGGGCTGAAGAAACCAGCATCCAGGCGGTGTCACCGGTGTTCAGTACCGGCTTGACATCCGGCGGGGTGGCTGGTGCAGCAGCGGCAGGAGCTGGTGCTGCAGCTGCGGGAGCCGTGGCATCTACTGCAACTGCAGCGGCGGGAGCTGCGTCCTTTTTCTCTTCAGCCATGGCAGACACACCTACCAGGGCGGTAAAGAGGGTTACCATGACAATAACGAGTGAGTGCTTCAGTTTCATAACCAACCTCCTGACTATTTAAATGACGTTCCTGATAGTTGCCTAGATTGCTTCGCCGCCAGTTTCACCGGTTCTTATCCGTACCGCTTCTTCAAGGCCGATCACAAAAATCTTTCCATCGCCGATTCTGCCGGTCTTGGCGGTGTTTTGGATCGTCTCAACAACTTTACCAACCAGTTCATCAGATACGGCGATTTCAACTTTTACCTTAGGAATAAAATCCACAACGTACTCTGCACCACGGTAAAGCTCGGTATGGCCCTTCTGGCGCCCAAACCCCTTTACCTCGCTAACGGTGATCCCTTCGATACCGATTTCGTTCAGGGCGTCCTTGACTTCATCTAGTTTAAACGGCTTGATGATCGCTTCTACCAGTTTCATGGTGTCAGCCTCCTTTCGGTCCTGCAGATAACGTATAGGTAATGTTGCTACATTAAGGCTAAAAAGCCCGGGGGCCTGACGCCCCCGGTAAAAGAAGGAGGACAGCGGCGTTTTGTGTGCCTAGCACCCTATGGTGCCTGTCGTGATTTTCTTATAGCAGTGTGCGTGCCATAATTATTAACTATGTAAAAACAGCATGTTAGTAGCAAAATGGGGATCTATTAATCAAATAATGTCAAAAAAACAGGCACTGTTTCGCTCGCGTCGCCTATAACTAAGGCAGTTGCACTTGTTTTTTGACCACCGCTTGAAATGTGGTAGGGTTGCATTACACATATTTTGAAAAGGGGAGGACGTTATGCCAATTGTTGCCCGTCTGGAAGAACTGCCTAATCTGGGGAAAAAACTGGTTTCTATTGCAGGACAGGAAATTCTGCTGGTAAACCTTAAGGGGGTGATCTATGCCGTAGAAAACGAATGCCCCCACCAAGGGGCTCCAATGACCGGTGCTGTACTGAAGGACAGCTATCTTGCCTGCCCTCGCCATGGTTACCGTTTTGAGTTGAAGGATGGCAGCTGCAAAGATCATCCAGAATTCAGACTCAAAACATGGCCTGTGCGGGTTGAAAACAACGAGATAATCGTTGAACTGGCGTGATAAAACCATACTTGATGATCTAACCCTGCTTATACTGCTCGGACTCGCCGTCGCTGCGGCGGTCTGGGCCGTTATACACGCGCTGTTACACAAGCGGGATCCCCGCTCTGCACTGGTCTGGGTCAGTCTGAGTATGACGATTCCTGTTTTAGGGCCGTTTTCCTATTGGCTTTTGGGTATAAATCGAATCACCAGACGGGCGCATCGTTGGCAGAAAAGCGGCCGCCGCCTTGACCTCAACGAACTCTTTCAGCTTAATAATCCTCAATCATTCCGCCTGCCTGACAGCTATCAGGAGCTGTACAATCTTGAAGTTTTGACTGATCGGGTTGTCAGGACCCGAAACCATGCCGGTAACCGGCTTATTCCCCTGATTAATGGGGAGGAAGCCTACCCGGCAATGTTATTGGCGATGGAAAAGGCGGCCCACTCGATCCATCTCTGCAGTTACATTTTTGATGGTGACAAGATCGGTGAATGTTTTGTGCAGGCCCTGGCTGCAGCTGTAAAGAGAGGGATTACCGTACGGGTAATTGTTGATGCCATGGGGGAACGCTATAGCTCCGTTACTGCACGCGCTGCTCTGAAAAATAGTGGCGTTGATATACGCCACTATCTTCCACTCTTTAAAGGACCCTTTATCAACCTGCGTAATCACAGGAAACTGCTGGTCGTTGATGGAGAGCTTGCTTTTACCGGCGGCATGAATATCCGTAGTAACCATTGCGTGGCCACCGCTGGTCTCTTGCATGCCGCCAGCGATCTGCACTTTCAGGTGCAAGGTCCTGTGGTAGGAGATTTGCAGCGGATCTTTCTGGAAGACTGGCACTTTGTCAGCGGCGAACGCCTTGACAATCCGTGCTATTTCCCTCTCCTGCCACCCTGCGGTACTGCTCTGGCACGGGCAATTGCCGATGGACCTGACCGGGAATTTCGTAAATTGGAATGGATCGTCATGGGTGCACTGTCAACCGCAAAGCAGCGAGTCTGTATCATGACGCCCTACTTTATCCCTGACCGCCCCATGGTCACGGCACTGATAACAGCTGCACTGCGAGGGGTAGAGATTACGCTGGTACTGCCTCAGCTGAATAATCTGCCTTTTGTCGCCTGGGCCTCACGGGCCTCCTATTGGGAACTGATCAAGAACGGGATTCATATCCTGGAACAGCCACCACCCTTTGCCCATACCAAACTGATGCTGGTGGATGAGATCTGGAGTCTGATCGGCTCTGCCAACCTGGACACACGCAGTTTTCGTCTTAACTTTGAACTGAATCTGGCCGTATATGATCGGGATGTCGCGGCCAAGCTAAATAGCCATTTTGAGAACATACTGGCGGTTTCACATGTAATAACCCTGCAGGAAATGGATGCACGGCCGCTTTCTATCAAGCTGCGCGATGGAGCGGCACGACTTTTTTCTCCCTATTTGTAAAAAGATTAAAAGACTCTTTTTATCCTCTTGACACATCTCCAATAGCTTGGTATTTCTTTTACATCATACATATTCGCACCAACCAACAATAAGAAGGAGAACACACCCATGTCTACTTGTACACTCGTAACCAAAGCCGCTCCCGATTTTACCGCTGATGCTGTTATGGCCGACAATTCATTCAGTCAGGTCACTCTTTCAAGCTATCTGGGCAAGTACGTCTATCTGTTGTTCTATCCACTGGACTTTACTTTTGTCTGCCCTTCAGAAATCCTGGCATTCAACAAGAAGCTGGATGAGTTCAAGTCCAGAAACTGCGAACTGCTCTCCATCTCGATTGACTCCAAATTTACCCACCTGGCCTGGAAGAACACCAAGATTGAGGATGGCGGCATTGGACAGGTACAGTTCCCGATGGTTGCTGACCTTAACAAGGAAATCACCAAGGCCTATGGCATTGAGCATCCGGCCAGCGTTGCCCTGCGCGGCCTGTTTCTGATTGACCCCAAGGGCACCGTACGTCACTGCGTAATCAACGACCTGGCACTGGGCCGCAGCGTTGACGAGGCTCTGCGTATGCTGGACGCCCTGCAGTTTACCGATACCCATGGTGAAGTCTGCCCCGCCAACTGGAAGCAGGGCGATGAGGCTATGAAGCCCACTGCAGAAGGTGTTGCCAGCTATCTTGCCAAGCACGGCAAATAACGTATCGGATTAATGCATTCCCTGCGTATCTACCGCGCCACCGCCAAGGTGGCGCGGTTTTTTTGAATTACCGCATGACAACAACATATTTGCCGCTATACTGGTGCCATGCACCGCAGCGGTACACCTTCATATCCCGTATGCTCATGCTACACGCAAGTTACTGGTGTTGTTGCAGCTGAGCCAGCTGGCCAGTTTTTCCGGGTATTTACCAGAACTGCCCAGAGCGTCACCTTTCACGATTATCCTTTCACCCCCTTTTTTCTGCTGTCTGACCCCGGCCTTGTAGATGCAAGTCCCGTAACCGTTACACATCATCGCCTGACTGGTAATGGCAGGCTCTGCTGGCTAACAGAGCTTGATACCTGGCGCGACTGGTGCCTGCTGCGGGATTTTTTGCAAAAACTCAACAGACCTGAGGCGTGGTTTGCCCTGCAGGACGGTTGCCAGCAATTTTTAGTGACCAGTGGGATTACATTTTTCAAGGAATTGGCATTCAAGGATCACCGACAGATCTGTATCGCCCTGCAGAAAGAGGCAGATGCCCTGCATGCCATTGCCGTCACCGATGGCTTGGACTACCATGAATTGATCAGCAGTAACCACCAGACTCAAGCAGCGATGCTGCTCCGTCTCACACAGATTATTCAGGACCATGATCCGGATGTCATAACCGGTAATCACCTGAACAGATCTGTCCTGCCCTATCTTATGCAGTCTGCCCGGCAGCAGAAGGTTACACTCGCCTGGGGCAGAAACGGATCCGCCCCCTACCGGCACCAGACAACTGACCTGCAGGCTCCACAGCAGTACACGATTTATGGACGGTCAGTGGTGGACACTGAAACCGTGGTGCGCCCAAGCAATCAGCTTGCTCAAGCACCGGTAGTCCCGGACCATAATCAGGAAACCTCGCTGGTGCACTGTTTTGAGCAAACCTCGGCTGATGACAAGACTGCCATTACTGCTGCAAGACAAGCAAGCGCACGCTATAGACAACGTGCAGAACAATGGTACCGGCATGCTCAAACATATCCCGTCAGCTACCAAAGTCTGTTTTACCGGCCTGAAGCCGCAGCAGTTCAGGCGACCATGATCCGCGCATACCTGCTGCAGCGGCACGCACTGCCAGCACTTTCAACAACACAAAAACAGCACAGACCGCCGGATGAACAGCTGCTTTTTCAGGGACAGGCCGGCCCTGTTATCCGCTGCGATCTATCCCGATTACCCGCTTCAATCATGGTTGCCTACCGGATAACACCACATTCAGACGAGTTGCACATTTTTTCAGAACTGCTTAAAAAAACGGTGCAGCACAGTAAAGCCGAGCACCCCAATGACACGAGCCCTGGCATTGTAGCCTGGCATGAGATGCTGGCCTCATCCCGCTACCTGTTTTCGGACATCGCTGCTTCCACAGAAATTGAACGTTTAAGACGGGTGATTATCAAAGATCTGCTCGCCTGGCTGACAGAAGCAGGGTCGCGGCCGCTTGTTGTTAATAGCCAGGAACTCTACTTTATGCCCACCAATGGTCATGAATACGGCAGTGAGGAAATGAACATGCTGCATCAGCGTTTAAGCAGCATGCTTCCGAGTGGCGTATCCTTGCCATATGCAGGACCCTATCCCTCACTGTTTATGTACAAGGCTAATCAATATGCCTTACGTAAAGATAATGGAGAGCTGTTTTTCAAGGGGGCTGTTTTTCACTCCCGCAGTATGGAACCTTTTTTACAAGAGTTTATCAGGGAAGCGGCCAGATTGTTACTGACAGAACGGGGCGCTGCTGTTGAACAGCTGCATGCAAACTTTATGCGCCAGCTTGCCGCTGCTACCTGCCCGGTTGCCTGGGTTACGCGCAACGAAACATTGGTAGACCCACGCGAACAGTATCTACAGGCAGTAAAAAACGGCACACGAAATCGTGCAGCAGTATATGAGTTGGCTCTGCGAGAAAAGGGAAATTGGCAGATTGGGGAAAAGGTCAGCTATTATGTGACAGGTGCGTCTAAAAACTGCGTAGTACATGCAAACTGCAAGCAGGCAAAAGATTTTGATCCGCAGCATCCAGACCTGAACAGGGCCTGGTACCTGGAGCGACTCCACCAGCTCTTCAAACGACTTACGCCGTTTCTGCCTGATGAACCGTTGTTATTCACATAAAAAAAGGCCGCATCCCGAAGGACACGGCCTTTTTAAGCTTAGCTAAGCAGCAATTACTTAGCAGGAGCAGCAGGAGCAGCTTCTGCAGGAGCAGCAGCGTCTTTCTTAGCTGCTTTTTTAGCGGCTTTCTTCTTGGCAACTTTCTTCTTTGCAGGTGCCTTCTCAGCAGCAGGTGCCTTCTCAGCAGCAGGTGCAGCAGGAGCAGCAGGCTCAGCAGCGAAAGCGAAACCAGCGAAAGCAACAGTTGCGATCAGGGAAGCGATAATCTTTTTCATGGGGTACATCCTCCTAATGGAATTTAGATGTTTTTGTTATAGCATGAGTCGTGCCAAAGTCAGAAGCTGTAAATTTGTCTATTAAAATAAGTATGTTGCAAGAAGAAGTTATTTTAAGCCGGACTAATGCTCATGTTGTATGCCCCAAATAAGGTAAAGGTTTCTTGATTTGGGTTACAATGTGCTGCTGTCAAGTCTTGGATGCGCGCGAGCTGAAAAATTCTAGGCTCGAATAAGCAACTATAGTGTCTGATCTTTCAGAAGCCGCACAAGATACTGCCCATAGCCGTTTTTTGCAAGTGGCGCAGCCAGTTTTCCAAGTTGTTCTGCGCTGATCCAACCCTGCCGCCAAGCGATTTCTTCCGGGCAGGCAACTTTCAACCCCTGGCGGTTTTCAATGGTGGCAATAAACTGACCGGCCTCCAGCAGGCTTTCATGGGTACCGGTATCCAGCCAGGCGTAGCCGCGCCCCATAATTTCTACCGACAGCGCCCCCTCATCAAGGTACAGCCGGTTAAGATCAGTAATCTCCAGTTCTCCCCGGGGGGAAGGCTTCAGCCCCTTGGCTCGCTCCACCACGCTGTTATCGTAAAAATAGAGTCCGGTTACTGCATAGTTTGATTGTGGCTGGGGTGGTTTCTCTTCAAGACTAACCGCTTTTCCCGCCTTGTCAAAGGCAACCACACCGTACCGTTCAGGGTCATGGACGTGGTAGGCAAAAACTGAGGCCCCGGATTCACGTTGCATGGCACTGCCAAGCAGCTGATTAAAATCATGGCCGTAAAAGATGTTATCACCCAGTACCAGGGCAGAGGGACTGTCTCCGAGAAACTGTTCGCCAATGATGAATGCCTGGGCCAGGCCATCAGGGCTGGGTTGTACGGCGTACTGCAGCTCCAGTCCCCACTGGCTCCCGTCTCCCAGCAGTTGTTCAAAGCGAGGGGTGTCCTGCGGTGTTGAGATGATCAGGATCTCACGGATACCGGCCAGCATCAGGGTGCTTAAGGGGTAGTAGATCATCGGTTTGTCATAGACCGGCAGCAGCTGTTTCGATACGGCCAGGGTTGCCGGATGCAGACGGCTGCCTGTTCCTCCGGCCAGGATAATACCTTTTCTGGTCATAGCAGATTTCCTTTCAATGTGGCTAAGCGGTGGGCTTGTAGTAATCCTTATACCACGTAACAAAGCGTGCAATGCCATCCTCTAGGGAGGTAGAAGGCCTGAAACCGGTCTCGGCAGTCAGATCATCAATGTCAGCAAAGGTGGCAAGCACATCACCGGCCTGCATCGGCAGAAAGTTTTTCTGCGCAACCTTCCCCAACTGCCGTTCCAGGATCTCAATAAACTGCAGCAGCTCAACCGGTTTGTTGTTGCCGATGTTGTAGATACGATAGGGAGCAAAACTGGTGCCGGGATCAGGCTGCCCACCGGACCAGGCCGCGTTTGCCGTTGCCGGGTGATCTGCTATGCGGATAATACCCTTTACGATGTCATCCACATAGGTAAAATCCCGCTGCATCCTGCCCTGATTAAAGATGTTGATCGGCGTGCCTTCTAAAATGGCCTTGGTAAAGGAAAAATAGGCCATGTCCGGCCTGCCCCAGGGACCATAGACCGTGAACAGTCGTAACCCGGTAACCGGCAGGTTGAAGAGGCTTGCATAACTGTGGGCCATTAGTTCATTGGCCTTTTTGGTAGCCGCATAGAGAGAAACAGGGTGATCAACATTTTGGTGAACGGAAAAAGGGATGGCACTGTTGGCGCCATAGACCGAGCTTGAGGAGGCAAAGACCAGATGTTTGACTCCGTTATGACGACAGCCCTCCAGAATGCTCATAAAACCGGTCAGATTGCTGTCAACGTAGGCATGGGGATTTTCAAGTGAGTAGCGGACACCGGCCTGGGCTGCCAGATGGATGACGATGTCAAACGTTTCTGAGCTGAACAGCTGCTCCATTGCAGGCCGGTCTGCCAGATCTGTCTGTATAAACCTGAAGCCGGGCAGGGGCTGCAATTGGGCAAGCCGGGCCTGTTTCAGGCTGACATCATAGTAGCTGTTCAGGTTGTCCAGCCCCAGCACTGCATCGCCCCGTGCCAGCAGGCGCTGGCAGAGATGAAAACCGATGAACCCGGCAGCGCCGGTGACAAGAATCTGCATGGTGCTTACTGCTCCGTAGTGACAGAATAGCCGCGTTTGGCAAGCAGGGTCAGCACCTGCTGTGCATGATCCTGGCCGCGTGTTTCCAATACCAGTTGTACAGCCGTGGTACCCATGACCAGCCCTTTGGTGCGGCGATCATGAGTGATATCATGGATGTTGGCCCGGCTAAAGGCAAGGTCTGTGGCAAGATTCGCCAGGGCACCGGGGGTGTCCTGCATCTCAATCCGCAGCTTCAGGTAGCGACCTGCTGCCAACAGGCCTCGCTCCACCACCAGCGCCAGGGTGCGGACATCAATATTACCGCCGGAGAGCAAACAGACGGTCTTACCGCGGATTCCCTTTGCACGGCCATTCAGCAGGGCAGCCAGAGGCACGGCCCCGGCCCCTTCCACCAACAGCTTGCTTTTTTCCAGCAACGCCACAATGGCCAGGGCGATCTCTTCCTCTTCCACCAGCACCAGATCATCTACCAGGGTCTGGATAACGGGGGTGGTCAACTGGCCAGCCTTTTTGACGGCAATGCCGTCGGCAATGGTCGTGCTTAAAGGAACTTCTGAAATGTTGTTGTCATGCACAGCCCGGTACATACAGGGCGCTGCCGCAGATTCTACGCCAATGATCCGCACTTGGGGATTGTGCTCCTTGATGGCGGTTGCAATGCCGGCCAGCAGACCCCCACCGCCGATCGGCACCAGCAGGTTGGCCAGATCAGGCAGGTCTTTGAGGATCTCCAGCCCGATGGTGCCCTGGCCAGCCATAACCAGCGGATCATCAAAGGGGTGGATAAATACGGTGCCGTTCAGGTTGCTGTCTGTCTGGGCTGCTGCAAAGGATTCATCAAAGTTGGCGCCGGTCAGTACCACCTCTGCCCCAAGGTCGCGGGTGGCCTGTACCTTCTGGGGCGGCGTGCTTTCCGGCATAAAGATCTTGGCTGGAACCCCCAGCAGGTCAGCAGCATAGGCCACCCCCTGGGCATGGTTACCGGCTGAGGCTGCGGTAACCCCCTGGGCCAGCTCAGAGCGATCACGGGCAGTCATAAAATTCATGGCGCCACGCAGCTTGAAGGCCCCGGTGGTCTGCAGGTTTTCGCACTTAAACAGCAGGGGATACCCCAGTTGCTGGCTGAAATGGTTGGAGCTGATCAGCTCTGTATGACGAACCCGCTTGCGCAGACGGTCCTGGGCTTCCAGCACCAGTTCATAGTTGAGAGTTAATGATTCCATGGCCTATGCCCGCTCCAGTCCGGCAAATCTCAGCAGCAGTTTTTTGGGACCGCAACCGGCAAACCAGACAATCGCCTTCTGGTCGTCCCCCTTGCCCTCAATCTTGCGGATGGTGCCCACTCCAAACTTTGCGTGACGCACCTTGAGTCCCACATAGATACCGGAGCCATAGTCATCGCCTGGTTCCGGCACGGTCTCCACTTCGGCACTGGCCGAAGCCACCGCAGCAAGGTTGTGGGCAAGAGCAGCAGAAAAAGAGCTTGTCTGCTGCGCTACTGCAGAGGATTCCGGGCTGTAGGAGACATGATTACGCTCCATCAACTCTGCCGGAATTTCCTTTAAAAAGCGTGAAGGCAGATTGGCCTGTTCCTGGCCAAAGATCATCCTGCGCCGGGCATAGAGCAGATAGAGCCGTTCCCGCGCCCTGGTCATCCCCACGTAGCAGAGTCTGCGCTCTTCTTCCATGCCATCAGGGTCATCCAGTGAACGCACATGGGGAAAGAGCCGCTCTTCCATCCCCACCATGAAGACCGCCTTGTATTCCAGGCCCTTGGCAGCATGCAGGGTCATCAGGGTTACGGAAGGCCTGCCAGCCTCGCCCCGTTCCAGATCAGAGACCAGGGCCACCTGTTCCAGAAAGTCAGCCAGACCAGCCTCGGGGTTTGCGCTGCTGAACTCCTCCACTGCCGAGACCAGCTGGGCCAGGTTTTCCAGCCGTTCGCTGTCCTCTTCATCCCTGCTTTCCTTTAAGCGCGCCAGATAACCGGATTCCTCCAGTATGGTTCGAACCAGTTCAGGCATGGTTGTGGTGGCAGCAACCCGCCGGAACCGTTGCAGCAGCTCCACAAAGGCCGCCACCTTACCCCGGGGGCCGGAGCCCAGCAGGTTTGAATCCACTGCCCGCTCAAAGGCCTCAAACAGGGTAAGCTGCCCCTGTCTGGCCAGTTCCGCCACCCGTTCCACCGTGGCAGCCCCGATCCCACGGGGCGGTACATTGATGACCCGCTTCAGCGAAACGTCGTCTGACGGATTCTCCAGCAGGCGCAGATAGGCCAGGATATCCTTGATCTCAAGCCGGGCATAGAACCGGACACCGCCCACGATATGGTACGGAATCCCCTCGGCTGCCAGCGCCTCTTCCAACAGACGGGACTGGGCATTGGTGCGGTAAAAGGCAGCGGTCTCCGACAACGGCAGCCCGTTACGCTGCAACAGGGCGATCTCTGATGAGACAAAACGGGCCTCAGCCCGATCAGACTCCAGCCGCTCGCAGCGGATGAGTTCACCATCCGGGTTTTCGGTCCAGAGGGTCTTGGCCTTGCGCCCGAAGTTTCTGGCCACCACTGCCCCGGCCGCCTGCAGGATGGTGGGGGTGGAACGGTAGTTCTGCTCCAGCCGGATCACGCTGACCTTGGGGAAATCCTTTTCAAATTCCAGAATGTTGCGGATATCAGCCCCGCGCCAGGAGTAGATGGACTGATCATCATCCCCCACCACGCAGAGGTTCTGACGCTGGCCGGCCAAAAGCCGAATCAGGCGGTACTGCACCGGGTTGGTATCCTGATACTCATCCACCAGCAGCCACTGAAAACGGGCCTGCCAGCGGGATAACACCTCGGGAAACTGCTCGAACAGCCGCACGGTCTGCAGGATCATATCGCCAAAATCAAGGGCGTTGCAGCGCTTGAGCCGTTCCTGATAGGCGGCATAGATCCTGATGAACTGCTGGTTCCAGAGATCCCCGGCAGGTAACTCTTCCGGCAACAGTCCCCGGTTTTTGCAGTCATCAATCCGTGCACCGATCCCGTTTGCCGGATAGCGCTTGTCGTCCAGATTCAACTCTTTGATGACATCCTTCAGCAACCGCTCGCTGTCCTTGTCATCATAGATGGCAAAGGATGATTCGTAGCCCAGCTGATGGATATCCTGGCGCAGAATCCGGCCGCAGGTGGCATGGAAGGTTGCTATAAGAGGCGTGTCGTGGGAGCCGAGCAGGTGCCGCACCCGTTCGGCCATCTCTTTGGCAGCCTTGTTGGTAAAGGTTACGGCCAGGATGTTCAAGGGGCGGATGCCATGCTCCCGGATCAGATGCACGATCCGGTGGGTGATCACGCGGGTCTTGCCGGAACCGGCGCCGGCCAGGATCAGCAGCGGGCCTTCAGTATGCAGCACGGCCTGTTGTTGCGGTTTGTTGAGGTGGGCTAATAAATCCATACAGGGTTTGTAGTATCGTGTATCTGCAGCGTCAAGAAAAAGTAGCGTCTGCAGCAGCGGTTTCCCGCAGATAGGCCAGAATCGTGCTGAAGTCTTCCGGCGGTTCGCTGGAAAATTCCAGGTACTGGCCGGTGATTGGATGAATGAATCCCAGCACCCGGGCATGCAGCGCCTGCCGTCCCAGGTGGGAGATCATCCCCTTCAGGCGGGTATCTTTCAGGTTGTTGAAACGACCACCATCAGGGTAGAGCGGATCACCCAGAAGCGGCATGCCCGCCTCGGTCAGGTGGACCCTGATCTGGTGAGTACGCCCGGTCTCCAGCCGCAACTGCACCAGGCTGGCAGCGCCGAATCGCTCCAGCACCCGCCAGTTGGTGACCGCCTCTTTGCCGTGCTTTGCCTTACCTGACATCCGCAAGCGGTCAGCCGGATGACGGCCAATACTGCTGCTGACCTTGCCGGTATCTTCATTGGGGGAACCATAGATCAAGGCCCAGTAGAGCCGCTTGATACTGTGCCGGGCAAACTGTTCCGCCAGACCGCGGTGGGCCAGATCATTCTTAGCCGCCACCAGCACGCCGGAGGTACCTTTATCCAGACGGTGCACAATGCCAGGCCTGATCTCACCACCAATGCCGGACAGGTCAGTGCAATGGCCCAGCAGGGCATTCACCAGGGTCCCGGAATCCACCCCGGCCCCGGGATGGACGGTCATGCCGGCCGGTTTGTTGATCACGATCAGGTCATGGTCTTCATACAGAACATCCAGGGGGATCTGCTCTGCCAGCGGCACTGCCGGTGCCGGCGGCGGTATATCCACCGTAATCTGTTCGCCACCGTTCAGTTTCATTGATGAGCGTGGTTTTCCCTCAGCCAGCAGCACCTGCCCATCGTCAATCAGGCGTTGCACCGCTGCCCGACTTAAGTCAGGCAGTTGGGTGGCCAGAAAGGCATCCAGCCGCTGTCCTGCTGCCTCAACCGGTACGTCTATACAGTAATGAGTTGTTTCCACTGACACTCCAAACAGAAGAGGCGCGCCACCAGGACACGCCTCTTTCTAAGTTATATACCAACGTTGGTTTAAAACGTTACCAGATGGCTGATTCGATCTTACCGGCCCGCTTGATCAGGATATCCACCAGGGTCAGATCAAACATCCGTTCCGGGTCAAGCTCCGGTGCGACGCGAGAATAGAAATGTTGACGGCCTTCTTCGATTTCTTCAGTAAGCACATCAAAAATATTATCATTTTTGATCCCGCTTTCAACCTTCTCCTGATTGTAGATCGCCACATCGGAGATAATGGCCCGTGCCAGACGTGCAGCCTGTTCCTTGGTGGTGAGTATATTCATGATTCTTCCTTTCGGAGGGAAGTCATCCAAACATTTTGCTACTCTAGCCTAGTTTTGGTGCAAAGTAAATCAAATGGCTTAACGTCCGCCCGCTTGTCCTTCAATTTTAAATATAGCGCTCAATTTGAGACGCTCAGCTACTCGTTGCCTCGTACCATTGTCACCTGAACACCACAAAGATCTTGGCAATAAAGAAGTCACACATCAGCACAATCACCGATGAGACCACCACCGCCCGCTTGGCAGCCGCCCCGACCCCTTCGGCGCCGCCACCAGTGTTCAGGCCGGTCTGGCAAGAGATCATGGTGATCAGGCAGGCAAAGACCAACGGTTTAACCACCCCTTCCAGATAATCAAGGGGCACCATGAACTGGGTAAAGGTGGAAAGGTACATGATCGGGCTGATGCCATAACCTGAGGCGATCAGGTAGCCCCCCAGCATGGAGATTGCGTCGGTGATGATGGTTAAGAGCGGCAGGGCCAGCAGCATCGCCTTCAGGCGGGGGGTTACCAGGCGCTGGATGATGTCAGTCCCTTCGACCCGCATGGCATCCACCTGTTCCGTCACCACCATGGTGCCCAGCTCAGCGGTGATGGCTGATCCAACCCGGCCAGCCACCATCAGGGCTGCCAGCACCGGCCCCAGCTCCTTGATCATGGTCACCGCCACCATACCGCCCACATAGCTGGTGGCAGCAAACGGTTTCAGCTGAATCAGGGCCTGCATGGCCATGACCATGCCGGTAAACAGGCCGGTCAGGACACAGATAAACAGCGAGGAAAAGCCCAGCTTGTCAAACTGGATTGCAAAGTCGCGGTAATAGTACGGCCTTTGAAAAATACGGACAAATGCCTGCCATGCCAGGAAAAAGAATGCCTGGAAACGGGCAAAAAACTGCAGCATCCGCTGGTCAATGGCAGACAGCCGGATCATGCTTATAACACCGCTTCCACGGCCTGGGCTGCCTCGTCAATAAAGATAAACTCCAGCTCATTGCGGACATTATCCGGGATATCTTCCAGGTCATCCCGGTTGCGGGTGGGGGCCAATACCGTTTTGACCCCGGCCCGGTGGGCAGCCAGCACCTTTTCCTTCAGGCCGCCAATGGCTAATACCCGCCCGGTCAGGGTGATCTCGCCGGTCATGGCCACGGTGCGGCGGGCCGGCTTGCCGGTCAACAGGGAAACCAGGGCCGTGACCATGGTGACCCCGGCAGATGGGCCGTCCTTGGGGATGGCGCCGGAGGGGACATGGATATGGATGGTGCGGTTTTCAAACGCACCATCCGGTATGCCAAACGCTGCTGCATGGGCCTGAATGTAGGACAGGGCTGCCCGGGCCGATTCCTTCATCACATCCCCCAACGACCCGGTCAGGATCAGTTCAGCCTTGCCCGGCATACTGGTGACCTCTATAAAGAGGATGTCACCACCGGTCTCCGTCCAGGCCAGACCGGTCACCACTCCCACCCGATCAGACTCAGCAGCCATCTCGTCGTGGAACTTGCGTGGTCCCAGCAGCTCTGCCACTACCTCAGGGTTAATCTCAGCCCGCAGCTCTTTGCCCTGAGTGATCTCCTTGGCCAGTTTGCGCAGCACCTGGGCAATGGTGCGCTGCAGGTTGCGAACCCCTGCTTCGCGGGTATACTCACGGATCAGCCTCTTCAGCCCATCTTCGGTAAAGGCAGGCGGCGTCTTGGCCAGGCCGTTCTCTTCAATCTCGCGGGGGATGATAAAACGGTTGGCAATATGCTGTTTTTCTTCACTGGAGTAGCCAGCCAGCCGGATGATCTCCATCCGATCCTTTAAGGGGCCGGGGATCGGGTCCATCTGGTTGGCGGTGGTGATGAACATGACCTTTGACAGGTCAAACGGCACATCCAGGTAGTGATCCTGAAAGGAGAAGTTCTGCTCCGGGTCCAGCACCTCCAGCAGGGCCGATGATGGATCACCGCGAAAGTCGTGGGAAAGCTTGTCAATTTCATCCAGCATCAGCACCGGGTTGTTGGAACCGCAGCGGTAGATCTCCTTGATGATCCGGCCCGGCAGGGCACCGATATAGGTGCGGCGATGGCCGCGAATTTCAGCCTCATCCCGCACGCCGCCCAGCGACACCCGTACAAATTTGCGCCCCAGAGAGCGGGCAATGGAACGTCCCAGCGAGGTCTTGCCCACCCCCGGTGGCCCCACAAAACACAAGACCGGTCCCTTCATGGTATCTTTCAGGGAGCGCACTGCCAGAAACTCAAGAATCCGCTCCTTGACCTTTTTCAGGTTGTAGTGGTCCTCATCCAGCACCGCTTCGGCCTTGCTGATATCCAGCGAATCTTCAGTGGAGATGGACCAGGGCATGCCGGCCAGATAATCCAGATAGGTACGGGAGACATTGTACTCCGGTGAGGCCTGATTGATCTTTTCCAGCCGCTTCAGCTCCTTGATGGCGATCTTGCGGACTTCATCCGGCATCTCAGCGTCATCAATCCGCTTACGCAGATCAGCCACATCTGCATTACGGGGATCTTCATCTCCCAGTTCTTCCTGAATCTGCTTCATCTGCTCCCGCAGCAGGTAATCCTTCTGGTTCTTGCCGACCCGCTTGTTCAACTCGGTCTTCATCTCACCATGCACCTGCAGTTTCTGCACTTCGTTGGTCAGGTGGACATAGACTTTTTTCAAGCGTTCCAGCGGATCAACGGTTTCCAGCAGCTCCTGCAGATCGCTCTGAGGCAGGTTGACATACAACGCCACCAGGTCGGACAGGCGGGCCGGGTTGTCGATGTAGTCGATCATCTTCATCACATCATCCGGCAACGGCTTGCCGTAGGAGAGCGAGATCTTCAACAAGCCGATCAGAGATTGCACCAGCGCCTCGGAGACCAGCCCCTTTTCAACGAACTCCCGTACCACTTCAGCCTGCACCAATGGATAGGGGGCCACCCGTTCCAGCTCAATCAGCCGGATCCGGTTGATCCCTTCCAGGGTCACCTTGAAGCGACCGCCAGAGACCTTCTTGATCTGGGTTACCCGGCAGACCGTGCCGATCTCATGCAGGGTTGCCAGAATATCGCTACCCTGCGGTTCTTTGCGGGGAAACGATACGGCGACAAAGCCATCGTACTGGTCCTGGGCGGCACGGAACAGGGCCAGTTCCGGCTCATCCAGGTAGAGCGGAAACACCATGTAGGGGAAGGCCACCATATCCTTCAGCGGATAGAGCGGCAGGATTGGGGGTATAGTCAGTTCATTATGGGGCATGGGGTAAACTGCTTTCTGTAGCATCTAATAAGATTACGAGGGGATATATACTACCACGGAGGGGCAAAATCTTCAATCACGTGTCCCTGCCACTCCGCACCTGCACCTGCAACGTCTCGACCCTTCTGGCTTTACCCCCCAGCTGGCGATACAGCAGCGCCAGAAAACGGATCGTTACCAGACGGTGTAAGGTTGCCTGGGTCAGGCGGTACAACCAGCGTCGAATAACGGAAGGACGCTGCGAACCGAGTAGCAGCGGACAGTAATCAGACAACCGCAGGGTAACCCTGACCTGAGCATCGGGTAGCTGCTCACAGCGAAAGGCCAGTTCTCCCCGATCACACTGATCCCGCTGTACCAGCAGACCACCGCAGATCCTTAAGGAAAGCCAATCACCTTCCGGTTCAGGCCTGAGAAAACAGAGTAACGGCAGGCAGCCCAGGAGGCGGAAGGCGATCCCGTCATCCGTTGCCTTTGGCTGAATCAATCCCCAGGTCATCCGCCTGATGGCCCTTAGATAGGCTTCCAGCAGGCGTTGCGGGGTTATTCCTTGCGCAAGCTTCAGGGGCAGATCAGTCCACTGAATCGAAAAGACCGAGTTGTCTTCCACTAACACCTGTTGACAGGCAATCTGTAACGGAGCTTTGATTGACATAAAAACAGTGTGCCACACAAACTGTTCACTTGCCAGCACCAGAATTTATGGCAGAATAGCGCTACTATGACCAATCATGAACAGGCAACCATACTGGTCACCGGCGCAAACGGCTTTATCGGCAGGCGTCTGGTGAACGAGCTGCTGCAGCGGGGCTACCGGGTGCGCTGCATGGTGCGCCGTCCTGCAGATCTGCCTGCTGAAATTGAACAGGTTCAGGCTGATCTGCTACAGCCCGACAGTCTGCCTGCTGCCCTGAACGGGATAGATACGGTCTACTACCTGGTGCATTCAATGGGACAGGGCAAAGGTGACTTTGCCGAACAGGATCGTCAGGCTGCCCGCAACTTTGTGGCTGCTGCCGATACTGCCGGGGTAAAACGGGTCATCTACCTGGGCGGCCTGGGCGAAACCGGCGACAACCTCTCCCACCATCTGGCCAGCCGTCTTGAGGTAGCCCATATCCTGCAAAGCGGCTGCTTCAGCACCACCTTTCTGCGGGCTGCTGTCATCATCGGCTATGGCGGCGCATCCTATGAGATGGTGCACAGCCTGGTAAAACGGCTGCCGGTCATGATTACCCCTCGCTGGGTCAGCACCCGTAACCAGCCGGTTGCGGTGGCTGATGTGATCGCCTATCTGGCCGGCTGCCTGGAAGAGCCCAAAACCGCTGGCCAGACCTTTGATATCGGCGGACCGGAGATTATGACCTACAAAGAGATGATGGAGCGCTTTGCAGCACTGGAAGGCAAGCGGCTCTGGATTATTCCGGTGCCGGTGCTGACCCCCAAACTCTCATCCTACTGGGTGGGACTGGTAACGCCGGTCAAATCAGCCATTGCCATTGCCCTGATTGAAGGGCTCAAAAATGAGGTAATCTGTCGGGATAACCGGATTCAGGAGCTGCTGCCGATCCGGCTGACCCCCTATGATGACGCCATACGAACGGCCCTGGCCGAACAACATGCAGGAGGTGCTTTATGAAAAAGATCGGTGTAGTACTTTCAGGTTGCGGTTTTCGTGACGGCAGTGAGATCCATGAAGCGGTCTGCGCACTTCTGGCCATTGACCAGGCCGGTGCCGAGGCGGTCTGCATGGCCCCGGACATAGAGCTTTCCGAGGTGAATCACTGCAGCATGGAGCTGACCGGTGCCAAGCGCAAGGTGCTGGTGGAATCAGCCCGGATTGCCCGGGGCAAGATCAAAAATATAGCTGAAGTGAAGGCTGCTGATCTGGACGCCCTGGTCTTTCCCGGCGGCTTCGGCGCAGCCTTAAACCTGTGCGACTTTGGCCAGAAAGGGGCCGCCGCCTCGGTCAACCCGGAAGTGGCACGCCTGACCCGGGAGATTTATGCCGCCAAAAAACCGATCGGCGCCATCTGTATCGCCCCGGCGCTGATTGCCGCTATCCTGGGCAAGGATGCAGCCCCCACGCTGACCATCGGCACCGATCCCGGTACTGCTACAGAGATAGAGAAGACCGGTGCCAGGCACCAGGACTGCCCGGCGGCAGGCTTTGTGGTGGATCAGGCCAACAGGATCGTGACCACCCCGGCCTACATGCTGACAGGAAGAATCTCGGAGGTGTTTGAGGGGATTGGAAAGTGTGTCAAGGCCGTGGTTGAGATGGCCTGATGCCGGTACAAAAGCAAAGCAGAAGGTTATTTTGAATAGAGCACCGCGACAATGCGGGCCTCCTGATCCCCCACCGACACCAGACCATGGGGTTCGCTTGAGTCGTAGTAAACACTGTCGCCGCTCTTAACCCGGTGGATCTCGTTGCCATAGTGCAGATCAATTTCCCCCTCCAGCACATACAGAAACTCCTCTTCTCCTTCATGGCGGAAAAAGAGTTTGTCATCCCAGGTTGAGTTTTTGACCTCTACCAGAAACGGTTCCATATGTTTCTGGCGCATACCGTGGGCCAGGGAATGATACGTGTAGGGACGGTTTTCCGCATTAACCGCCTGACGCTGCAGATCAGGCCGCAGATCATCGCCACGGGTCAGTACCAGGCGCTGACGGTTCCCTTCGTCCTCAAAGAAAAAATGGATATCAACTTTAAGGCCACGGGAAATCTTCAGCAAGGTGGCCAATGGGGGTACCACCTGTTCGTTTTCTATCTGGGACAGTAGCGGTTTGGAAAGGCCGGTTAGTTCAGACAATTCCTGCAGGGTCAAACGCCGTTGCTGACGTTGTCCCCGAATCTTTTCGCCAATGCGGAACTCCTTGATTTGTGCTTTGATATCCGTCACGGTATGCCTCCTGGATGCTGCTACTGCCATGGTGGGTGAAGCGGTTGACAGCCTGTCTGCTTTGGGCTAGCCTAACCCCGTTTTATGGCACAGCAGTAGTTTGTGTATACATTTCATTCGGTAAGGTTGTCAATATGATGCGAACGTTAAGCCGCCTCCTGCCATTACTTTTGATCATCACTATCCTTGGAGCCTGTTCTTCTTCCAAGGATGAACCGCTTTTTTTCAAATCTAAACGTCCGGCCGCAGAAGCTGAGCCGCCGGTCAAAGAGGTGCCGGTTGATATTCTGGCAACCCAGCACGCCTTTAGCCAGGTCTCCAAAAAAGTCACCCCGATTGTGGTCAACATCTCAACGGTCAGCCGTAAAAAACTGGTACGCCCTTTTCCGGACCTGCCGCCCCTGTTTGAAGAGTTTTTTGGCGGCGGTCCCCAGACCCGGCGGGACAGAAGCCTGGGATCAGGCTTTATCATCAGCCGTGATGGTTTTATCGTCACCAATGAGCATGTGGTGCGGGATGCGGAAAGCATCCGGGTCAAGCTCTCCAACGACAAGGTCTATGAGGCCAGGGTCATTGGTGGCGATCCCAAGACAGACATTGCGGTAATCAAGATTGATGCAACGGATTTACCGGTGGCGGTACTGGGGGATTCAGACCGGATTGAGGTGGGGCAATGGGCCATTGCCATCGGCAACCCGTTTGGGCTGGAGCGTTCCATGACCGTAGGGATCATTTCTGCCACGGGCCGTTCCAATGTGGGGATTGAGAGCATTGAAAACTTCATCCAGACTGATGCCTCTATCAATCCTGGCAACTCTGGTGGCCCTTTGCTGAATATCCATGGTGAGGTGGTGGGGATCAACACCGCCATTGTGGCAGCAGGTCAGGGAATCGGTTTTGCCATTCCTACGAACATGGCCCGTCCGATCATTAGTCAGCTGGTTGAAAAGGGTAAGGTGACCCGTGCCTGGCTGGGGGTTAGTATTAAGCCGGTCAGCGAAGATGAGGCCCGTTCTTTAGGGTTACCCAAGCCGGTTGGCGTGTTGATCGCTGGTGTACAAGGTGATGGTCCGGCAGCAAAGGGCGGCATACGCGCTGGTGATGTTGTACTTATGCTTGGCAACAGTGAGGTGCGTGACCCCTCCCATCTGCAGCAGTTGGTGGCGGTTACCCGGATTGGTGCTGCTCTGCCGGTGGTAATCCTACGTGGCGGGCGTAAAATAACGGTAACGGTTAAGCCTGGTAATGCAGATAGTGCTACCTCGACACGACGTATTGAGGAAGAAGAGGGCAGGCAGTAAGCCAACAGAACACCCAACAGATGCAAGCTCCTGAACGGACACTGCTAACCCGCCAATAAAGAGTATCGGTTCCCTAGTACGCCTCCCTTTACTTTGGGGGGGGCCTGATCAGCTTTTCTTCAAAATCAGGGCTCACCCTGCTCAGCATCGCCGGAAAGCAATACAATATCAACCCGACGATTTTTTGCTCGACCTTCAGCAGTCGTGTTTTCAGAGGTAGGACGGAACTCTCCGTAGCCGGTGGCAGACAGCTTGCCCGGTTCAACATCGTAGTTTTTCTGCAGATAACGCAGCACGTTGGTGGCACGGGAGACAGATAGCTCCCAGTTGGAAGGGAATATAGGGGTACTGATGGGGATATTGTCGGTATGACCTTCAACCCGCAACGGGTTGGAATACTCGGTCATCGCCTCAAGGATCGTGTTAAGCAGCTGATAGCCTGCTGGCTTGATAACTGCAGAACCTGAGTCAAAAAAACCTGCCTCTTTAAGGCTTACCACCAGGCCACGCCGGGTGATCCCGATGCTAACCTTGTTCTGGGCGCCATGCTTGATCAGATAGGCCTCAATGGCTGACTGGATCTCTTTAAACTCTTTTTCTTCTGCCTTGCCTTTGCCACGTCCCTTATCCATGCCACCCTGTCTTGGGCCAGCCGGCGGCATCTTGTTAATTATTGGAATGACTGCCATTTCAGGTTTTATTGCCGGTATTGGCTTGATATCTTGCGACTGGAGGACTCCTTTTTGGCCAGCAGATGCCTGCGTGGAATAGCCGAAAGATTCGCGCAACGACTGCATCACATCTTCAGCCTTCTTCTTGTCAGTCTGTCCCATGGCGTAAAGGGCAACAAAAACCGCAAACAAAAGGGTTAGAAAGTCACCGTAGGAGACCAGCCAGCGTTCATGGTTGGCATGTTTTTCCGGCTCTTTTTTCCGGGCCACGCAGCAGGCTCCTAGTGTTCTTCACCGGCAAAGGCCTTCAGCTTTTGCTCGATAAAGTGGGGGTTTTCGCCGTTTTGAATAGCAATCAGGCCTTCAACAATCATGACCCGTCGCAGTACTTCTTCCTTCATCCGGATCTTGATCTTGCTACCGATCGGCAGACAGATGATGTTGGCCACCATCAAACCGTAGATAGTGGCCACGAAGGCAGCCGCAATACCAGCACCCAATTTTGCAGGGTCAGACAGGTTTGCCATGACGTGGATCAGACCAAGCACGGCACCGATAATACCGATGGTGGGGGCGTAGCCACCGGCAGCTTCATAAAATTCGACCGAGTGTTTCTTGTGATCCTCGTAGGCAGAGATCTCAGCTTCAAGGGTTTCACGTAATTTCTGAGGGTCAATACCGTCAACCACCAGCGAAATCCCTTTCTTGATGAAGGGGTCTTTGGCGTTCTGCGCCTCCTGCTCAAGGGAGATCAGACCGTTACGGCGAGCCTTGGTGGCATAGCCGATGATGTCCTTGACAATTGCCTCAGGGTCTACTTTGGGAGGCAGAAAGGCCGTCTTGACATCCTTGAATCCGCCGATACAGGCAGACAGCGGGAAGGAAATAAAGACTGCCCCAAAAGTACCACCGACAACGATCAAAGCCGAGATGGGTGAAACCAGCGCGCTAACATGCACACCTTCCAGCACGGCGCCGCCGAAAACAGCACCGAAGCCGAGTATCAGACCAATTACTGTTGCTAAATCCATAAATCAGGTATCCTGGCGGTGGAGTGGCTGTAGTGTGGTTCTTGGGTCAGAGCCAATGAGGTGATGTTCACTCTCGGTACGATGATATTGCGTGTTTCGCTGGCGCCGCAGGTAGGCGCGACCGTTAGGAACGGCAACGGAACGTCTCAGAATCTTGGTTCTAAAGGCGATGATCCGGTTCAGGATAACCTGACAATGCTCACGGACAAGAAAGTGATGGCCATTAAACAGGGTAATAACGGTATCAGGTGTTTCTTCAACACTGACGATATGGTCAGGGTTTAAAAACATGGTTTGCCGGTCAAGCCTGGTGACCAAGATCATATGATCCTCTAGGTTAATTTTTCGCTAACAATATCAAACAACTGGATCTGGTCAAGTTTTTTCGGCTGATCGTGTGGCAGGCACCGCGTACAATCAGGCCAGCATAGCGTCTATTGCATCAAAACTTATATGCTTTTCGGCAATTGAGTTAATAAGTTCAATCTTTTCCGTATCGTCGGGTCCGATTTTTGAAACATGCTCCCGCAGACGGTAGTACACCTCGGAGGTGGTTTCCTCAATTCTCATATAGGGGATGTTACTGTCTTCCAGTATCCGCTGGGTGATCTCCGAAATCGGGGCGTGACCGGCAACTATCAATCCGGCCAGGCGTTGCCGAAACTCTGGAATATGGTGCAGGGATGAAGCGGTGACAATCAGCTCATCGCGGGAACTGGTCACAATCAGCAGGGTAGACTCTTCCAGGCTGTCAATGACCCGTTGGGATGAGGCAGCGCCCAGCTGGATGGTGTGGCAGATCCGGCTGCGATCAGCCGGGTCACCATGCAGTGGCAGCTCCAGCAGTTCACCAACGTGCTGCAGGGTCGGGTCAGCCAGGACGGGAGAATAGTCAAAGGCACTGGTGACCAGCAGCTCCTGATTTTGAAATGCCTTGGTCAGATAGGCCATGGAACGCTCGCGTTTTTCAGGTACCAGTTTGTTAGCCATGACAACCCGTACCTTGGCCTGTTCCCGGGCATACAGGGCCAGGTTCAATTCAACGGCATCAATCACATTGCCGATGCCGCCACCGGTCACCATCAGCACCGGCGCATCCAGCATGGCAGCCACCTGGGCGTTGTTCACCCCCACCACTGAACCGACGCCGCCATGTCCGGCCCCTTCTATGATCAGAAAATCAAGCTGTTGCTCCAGTTCTTCACAGGCCGTAAGGATCGCCTGACGCGGTGCCTGGGGATCTACCTTGCCATCCAGAAACTGGCGGGTTGAACCGGGAGTCAGGGTCATGGGGGACATCAGGTGGGCATGCTCATCCATGCCGAAAACACTGGAGAACATGGCGGCATCCTTATCCATGGTTAGCCCCCGGTACTGGATGCATTTGGGGCCGATCGGCTTCATAAAACCGACTCGTTGATACTTTTGACGGGCCAGATGCATCAAGGAGAGTGAGATGGTGGTCTTGCCGCAATGTTGCCCGGTTGCACCGATAAAGATTTTTTTGCACATAGCGTTTATTCTCCTCCAGCGACTGTCTGGCCCGGAATGTCGCACAGCCCCATGTAGCGGTCACGTCCGGCATGGAAGCGGATAATCCGCACCCCCATACCGCCCTTTTTTACCAGATGGAACAGGTTTTGGGGAACCCTTTTTGCCCACATTACCCGCGCGTCCAGGCAGATCGGCTGGTCGTCAACCAGCAGTTCAATCCGTAGCACCGTATTGGGGTTACTGACATTGGCGGTCTTGATAAACAGTCCCAGCGGCGAGAGATCCTCGGTAAAAGCACGCCTGCTGGTTGATTCACCAGCTCCAAAGCAAAGTGCAATCCGTTTGCGCTTCCGGTCTGAAATACGTGTGCCTGCCATACGCAGTTATCCTCCCGTCCGTTGAGATGGGTACAAGCATACCACACTATTCAGAAACTGCATCCGTATGGAGTTTCTACTGCTGCTGCGCAGGGGAGAATACCGTTGACAATTGAAGGTGAATCCACTAGGTTTGCTCCAGTTCTTTATGATTAACCATGTAAACCGCTAGGGGAGTTTCGACTGAGAGCAGCAACTGGCTGCGACCCTTGGAACCTGATCCGGGTAATTCCGGCGTAGGGAAGCGGACGATTTCGAATACTGACGAATCGCCGCCCCTCCAGGCGGCTTTTTTTTTTGCGAGAGGATCGTCTTATGCAGGTAAGCATCAACGGAGAAATGCGACAGCTTGCTGATGGCTGCACGGTCAAGCAGATGCTGGCAGCGTTGCAGATTACCGCTACCCGGGTGGCGGTGGAGGTCAATCTGGAGATCGTGCCCAAGGCTGGCTATGCTGAACGGACGCTGCAGGATGGCGACACTATCGAGATAGTACATTTCGTCGGAGGAGGATAGGGAGGCTCATAGTGGTTGATTTTTCACTCTATCTGATTACCGATCGTAACCAGACCGGGGGCAGGCCGCTTTTGGACGTGGTGGAAGCGGCCCTCTCCGGTGGTGTGCGGGCAGTGCAACTGCGAGAAAAGGATCTGCCCCCGGCAGAGCTGTATGATCTGGCCTGGGAAATGCGGGCGTTAACCAGCCGGTATGATGCCCGTTTGCTGATCAATGAACGGATTGATATTGCCCAGGCTGTTGAGGCTGATGGTGTCCAGCTAGGGGTTACCTCCCTGCCGGTCACGGCAGCCAGAAGGATCGCACCTGATCTGCTGATAGGCTATTCAAGCCATAGCGTTGGCGAAGCTGTAGCAGCCCTGGCTAAAGGGGCAGACTTTGTTACTTTTGGTCCGGTCTTTCCCACCCCTTCCAAGGCGGCTTATGGTGAGCCGGTGGGGTTGGGAGAACTGGGGCGGGTCTGTCGGCAGGCGGTCGGTGATCTGGTTTTTGCCCTGGGTGGGATTAAACGGGATAATCTTGAGCAGGTGACCGCTGCCGGTTGCTATCGGGTGGCCCTGATCTCGGATATCATGGCAGCGCCAGATCCTGCTGCAACTGCCGAAGCAATCCGGCGGGGATTGTACTAAACTTAAAATTTTGGGTTCGCCAATCCACTACAGAAAGGTACACCTATGGATGAACTTATCATCGCTAACCGCTCTTTTAGATCTCGATTAATGGTAGGTACCGGGAAATTTGCTTCCAACACTGAAATGGCCGCAACCATCGCCGCATCCGGAGCGGAAATCGTTACGGTTGCGCTGCGTCGTGTCAATATTGACGATCGGCAGGATGATTTGCTGAGTCATATTGACTGCACCAAATACCTGCTTCTGCCTAACACCAGTGGTGCCCGTGATGCCGAAGAAGCGGTCCGACTCGCCCGCATGTCCAAAGCTGCTGGCAGCGGGCCCTGGATCAAGTTGGAGGTCACGCCCGATCCGTACTATTTGTTGCCTGATCCGGTTGAAACCTTAAAAGCAGCAAAAATATTGGTCAAAGAGGGCTTCATCGTCCTGCCCTATATCAACGCTGATCCTGTACTGGCCAAGCATCTGCAAGAGGTAGGGGTTGCTACCGTCATGCCTCTGGGCGCCCCCATCGGCTCTAATAAAGGGCTGAAAACACGCGACAGCATAGCCATAATTATCGAGCAGGCAATAGTGCCGGTGGTTGTTGATGCTGGTCTGGGAGCACCATCACACGCTGCCGAAGCAATGGAACTGGGGGCCGACGCGGTAATGGTCAACACGGCCATCTCTGTTGCCGGTAATCCGGCCCTCATGGCGACTGCCTTTAGCCAGGCTGTTATCGCCGGACGGAATGGGTACCTGGCAGGGCTCGGCAAAGAACAAAACAAAGCCGTTGCATCCAGCCCACTCACCGGCTTTTTGCGCGAGGAACAATCATGAGTTTCGCAGATGAAATGGTACGTTACCCCGCAGAACAAATTCTGGAGCAGATGTCCGCTACCACGGCGAGCCAGATAGAACAAGTTCTGGCTGCTGAGCGGATACACGAGCGCGACCTGATAACCCTGTTATCACCAGCCGCTGAACCATATATCGAAGCCATGGCGCAAAAAGCCCACCGGATAACCAGGCAGCGTTTTGGCAACACCATCCAGTTGTATACGCCGATGTATTTGTCTAACGAGTGCAACAATGGCTGTAAATATTGCGGGTTTAACGCTAAGAACCAGATTCCTCGCGTCACCCTTACCCCTGCCGAGATTGAACAAGAAGCGCGGATCATCCGGGATTATGGCTTTCGTTCAATTTTGCTCCTTACAGGCGAGCACCCCCAAAAGGCTGATAACAACTACCTGGCTGCGGCAGTAAAGCAGATAAGGCCACTCTTCAGCTCGATCAGCATTGAAGTCTACCCCATGGATACTGAAGGCTATCAGCAGATGGTTGCCGCTGGTGTAGACGGATTAACCATCTATCAGGAAACCTATGATCGCGACCTCTATAAACAGCTCCACCCTTTTGGCAAAAAAAGTGATTACAGGTGGCGCATTGAGGCGCCTGACCGTGCCGGGCAAGCAGGTCTGCGGCGTATAGGCGTTGGGGCTTTACTGGGGCTTGGCCCCTTTGCAACAGAAGCATTTTACACCGGTTTTCACGCATATTACCTTGCCCGCCACTACTGGCGCAGTCAAGTCAGCATCTCCTTTCCACGTATTCGCCCTGCCGATGGCGGTTTTGCCCCCATGAACCCGGTCAGTGATAAACAACTGGTGCAGATGGTGTGTGCCATGCGTCTGCTCATCCCTGATGCCGGGCTGTTCCTCTCCACCCGTGAAAATGCCAGGCTGCGCGACAGTTTAATGCCCCTCGGCATAACCCACATGAGTGCCGGATCGTGCACTGCCCCCGGTGGACACGCCAACAAAGGGGAACACACGGAGCAATTTGTCATTGATGATGATCGGACACCAGAACAGATATCTGCAGTGATCCGCGCACAAGGCTATGAAGCGGTCTGGAAAGACTGGGATAGCGCGTTTTTAAACACAGGCGCCGTATAACGAGGTGCAAATGATATTGGTGTTAAAGGGCAGATTACGAATTCTGCCTTTTTTGTTTCTATGGCAATTGCTGAGCGTTTTTGCTATAAAGTTTGAGCGTTTACCGATGTTATGCTCTTGCAATTTCATAGAAGGCGTTCAATGAAGCTCACCATTCTGCCACCTCAAAAATCCCTCAACAAGGCCTATCTTAAACAGAGCCTCAAGCGGGATCAGATCGACCTTTTCCGCACCAACCTTACCCGGATGTTTGAGCGTATCCGCACCGATGAGCATGAAGAGCATCTCAAGAATATTGTCTCTGACTTTCTGAAAGACACCTGGTACAAGCAGACCCACGAGATCAACACCAGCGGTCGTACTGATCTGGTCATCCATAACGGTACAAACTCGAAAGACACGGTTGGCGTACTGCTGGAGGTTAAACGCCCCGGCAACAGCGCTGAAATGATCTCCCACGACAAGCCCAATAGCAAGGCGCTGCATG
Organism: uncultured Geobacter sp.; assembly: GCA_964576485.1. Taxonomy (GTDB): domain Bacteria; phylum Desulfobacterota; class Desulfuromonadia; order Geobacterales; family Pseudopelobacteraceae; genus Trichlorobacter. The sequence continues at coordinate 45,007 of CAZNWF010000007.1, forward strand.
AGCTTTTGCATTACTACATGCAGGAACGCTATATAAAGGGCAATCTGGAAGTCAGGCGTCTGATTGTCTGCAATATCTATGAATGGTACCTCTTTGATGCCGCAGACTTTGAGCGTCTGTTTTTTCAGAACAAGAAGTTTGTTGAAAGCTATCAAAAGTGGAGCAATGGCCTCTTTAGTGGTGACAAAACCGACTGGCTCTACAAAGAAATCCTCAAGCCGTTTGTTGAAGGCGAACTGGAAAGCCTCCCCTGCACCTACTTCAACCTGAAGAACTACGAGCGGATTGTCCGTAATCCTGCCAAGGCTGAAGACAGCAAACTGGTCACCCTCTACAAGGTACTTTCACCACCCCACCTGCTAAAACAGACCTTTGCCAACGACAGTAACTCGCTGAACAGGGAGTTTTACAGTGAACTGCTGCATATCATTGGCCTGGAAGAGGTAAAAGAAAAGGGCAAGAAGCTGATCCAGCGCAGGCCGGAAGGCAAGCGCGATGATGGTTCTCTGCTGGAAAACACCATCAACATCCTGAAAACCCGAAATAAACTACCCCCTCTCCCCCTGGGAGAGGGCCGGGGTGAGGGGGCCTTTGATGTTGCCCTTGAACTCTGCATCACCTGGCTGAACCGTCTGCTGTTTCTGAAACTGCTGGAGGGGCAGTTGATCACCTACCATAGGGGCGACCGCAGCCATGCCTTCCTGAACAGCAGCCGGATAGAGGATTTTGATGAACTGAACGAACTGTTTTTTGAGGTGCTGGCAGTGCGGGTTGACGAGCGCAGCCAATCAGTACGGGAAAAGTTTGGCGCTATTCCGTACCTGAACAGCTCCCTGTTTGAAGAAAGTGATCTTGAACGGACCACCATACGGATCAATGAACTCAAGAACCGGCTTGACCTGCCGCTTTCAAGCTCCACCGTATTGAAGGCAAGTAACGGCAAGCGATTAACCGGCAGTAAAAACACCCTGAACTACCTGTTTGAATTTCTGGATGCCTATGACTTTGGCGCAGAAGGCAGCGCCGAGATCCAGGAACAGAACAAGAGCATCATCAACGCCTCGGTGCTGGGCCTGATCTTTGAAAAGATTAACGGCTACCGGGACGGCTCCTTCTTTACCCCCGGCTTCATCACCATGTACATCTGCCGCGAGACCATCCGGCGGGCAGTGCTGCACAAATTCAACGACACCTATGGCTGGGACTGCACCAGTCTGATTGACCTGCACAATGAAATCTACCGCCAGCGCCTGCCGGTTAACGATGCCAATGCGCTGATCAACTCCTTAAAGATCTGCGATCCGGCTGTGGGTTCCGGCCATTTTCTGGTTTCTGCCCTCAATGAGATCATTGCCATCAAGAGCCAGTTGCGGATACTGGCTGACAGAGACGGCAAGCTGCTGCGCTGTGACCTGACCATTGAAAACGATGAACTGATCGTCACGGTTGATGACCAGATTTTTGAGTACCACTTCAAGGACAGCGAATCACAGCGGATACAGGAGACCCTGTTTCACGAAAAAGAGACCATCATTGAAAACTGCCTGTTCGGGGTGGATATCAACCCCAAGTCAGTTATGATCTGCCGCCTGCGGCTCTGGATTGAGCTGCTGAAAAACGCCTACTACCGGAGAAATCTAACCCCCCTCAATCCCCCCTTGTCAGGGGGGACGTCTTTTGCTCCCTCCCTTGACAAGGGGAGGGCTGGGGAGGGGTTGCAGCTGGAAACCCTGCCCAACATCGACATCAACATCAAGTGCGGCAACTCGCTGGTCAGCCGCTTTGCCCTGGCCGGTACTCCCAACATTCCGGCAGCAGGCAGAAAAAAGCAGAAAGAGCTGGCCGACAAATACCGTGAACTGGTCTTCTTTTACAAACATGCCCCCAGCAACAAAGCACAGGTACGCAAGCAGATTGAGGGTCTGAAACATTCGCTGGAAAACTTTGGCCTGCCCAATGACAAGGATCTGATCGCCCTGCGTAAAAAAGAGAATGAAGTGGCCCAGCTTGGTTTTGCCTTTGATAAACAAGGGACTGAAGCCAGGCAGAAGCTGATGAAAGAGGTGGAGGCGCTGCAGGCCCGCTTTGCAGAAAAAGAGCGACTGCTGTACAGCAACGCCTTTGAGTGGCGCTTTGAATTTCCAGAAGCGCTGGATGATGCCGGGGAGTTTATCGGCTTTGATGCGGTGATTGGGAACCCGCCGTACATCCGGCAAGAAGCTATTAAAGACCAGAAACCGGCCTTTGCCGAGATGTTCGGCAGCTTCTATTGCGGCACTGCCGATATCTATACCTACTTCTACAAAACCGGCCTGAACCTGCTGAAAACCGGCGCGGCCCTCTGCTACATCGCCCCCAACAAATTTATGCGGGCAGGCTACGGCAAAAACACCCGCAACCTGCTGACCACCCAGGCCAAACCGCTGATGGTGCTTGATTTTGGCGACCTGCCGATCTTTGACGAAGCCACCACCTACCCTTCAATTGTAATGGTGGAAAAGGCAACCCCCTCACCCCAACCCTCTCCCTCAGGGAGAGGGGGCAAAAAACCAAGTCAGACAAACCCTCGCCCTTTGGGAGAGGGTGGCCGAAGGCCGGGTGAGGGAAGCTTCTTCACCGCCACCTTTACCGAGTATGACCAGCTTACGAAATTTGACGAAACCCTGGCAGCTATTGGTTTTGATATGCCGATTGCCGCGCTGAGGGGTGAAGGCTGGACACTGGAGCGGCCGGAAGTGCTGGCGTTGATGGCAAAACTGCGTACGGTTGGTACACCGTTGGGCCAGTATGTTGACGGCAAGTTTTACTACGGCATTAAAACCGGTTTAAACGAGGCCTTTGTGATTGATGAGGCAACCAGGGAGCGGCTGATTGCTGAAGACCCCAAAAGCGCCGAGCTGATCAAGCCCTGGCTGCGGGGGCGGGATATCAAGAAGTGGCAGGCAGAATGGGCAGGCCTGTATATACTGTTTACCCGACGCGGCACTGATATTGAGCCGTATCCGGCAGTTAAGCGTCATCTGGAGCAGTTCAGGGCGGACCTTGAACCGAAAAAATCGGACAGCGATAAACTGGGGCGTAAACCAGGGCCATATAAGTGGTTCGAGGTTCAGGATAATATTGCCTATTTTGATGAATTTGCTCGACCCAAAATCATGTATGCCGAAATCTCAACAGAGGGCAGATTTATTCTGGAGTCAGAGGGCTATTTTTCCGATACGACGACCTACATTATGGCCAGTGATTCTAAATTGTTACTTGCCATACTTAATTCAAAACTTTTCACCTATCTGTTTTCAATAACAAGTTCCGCAATTAGTGGCGGTTTTTTTCGTTGGAAACGTCAGTACATGGAAAATATCCCCATCCCACCCGCCACCGAAGACCAGCAGACCCCGATCATCGAGCGGGTGCAGCAGATCCTGGCCACACCTGACAGCCCGGAAGTTCCCCGGCTTGAGGCCGAGATCGACCGTCTGGTCTATGCCCTCTACAACCTGACGAGCGAGGAGATCGCCCTGGTGGAGGGGAAGGCATGAAAAATCGTACTACTGATTTTAAACCTCTCGAATTCGAGAGGTTTAAACATGAAGCCGGTAATAACTATTTTGTGCTCTCACCGCAACGCTGGATCGAAGGCCAGCCATTGATTGGAGTCAAGCCATGACCAAGGCAACTGCTATCAAATTATTTGAACACAAGCAGGTCCGTACCAAGTGGGATGAGCAAAAACAAAAATGGTTTTTTGCCATAGTTGATGTCATTTCAGTTTTGACTGACAGTGTTGATCCTGGTGCATATTGGCGCAAGCTCAAAGAGCGGTTAAAGAATGAAGGCAATGAAACCGTGACAAATTGTCACGGTTTGAAAATGACCGCTGCCGACGGCAAACAGCGCCTTACCGATGTTGCTGATACTGAACAGCTTCTGCGGCTTATCCAGTCCATCCCATCCCCCAAGGCAGAGCCGTTCAAGCTTTGGTTAGCCCAGGTTGGCTATGAGCGGATTCAGGAAATTGAAAACCCGGAGCTGGCACAACAGCGGATGAAAGAGTTGTACGAGCAGAAAGGTTACCCCAAAGACTGGATCGACAAGCGACTGCGCGGTATTGCCATCCGCCAGAACCTGACTGATGAATGGCAGGAACGGGGAGTTTCCTCTGAGCGTGATTTCAGCATCCTGACCGCCGAGATAGCTAAGGCCACCTTTGGCGTAACCCCTTCTGAACATAAAGAACTGAAAGGTCTGATCAGAAAAAACGAAAATCTGCGGGATCATATGACCGATCTTGAACTGATCTTTACCATGCTGGGAGAAAAAGTAACCACAGAGATATCGCAGACCGAAAAGCCTGGTACCTTTGAAGAGAACAAAAAGGTGGCGAAACGGGGCGGCAGGGTGGCAGGTACGGCTCGCAGGGAAACAGAGAAAGAGCTTGGTAGAAGTATTGTCAGTAAACAGAATTTTCTGCCCAAAGGGATTGCTGAGGATACGGGGCAGAACGCATAAAAATCATTTCGCACATGACCGGTTATAGCCGGTCACGTTGCATTACAGGAGGAATCACCATGTCAAAAGTCTATTTTGCTGATATGCGGGCCAGCCACAAAGAGAACCTGTTTGACAAGATAGCCAAGCTGCTGGCCCTGTGCGGTCTGGCACAGCGGGTGGGTGAAGGGGATCTGACCGCGATCAAGATCCACTTTGGCGAAAAAGGTAACAGCGCCTTTATCCGGCCGATCTTTGCCCGGCGGGTGGTGGATGAGCTGAAAAAACTGGGGGCCAAGCCGTTTCTGACTGATTCTTCCACCCTCTACCCCGGCGAGCGGAAAGAGGCGGTCTCTGCCCTGGCCTGTGGCATTGAGAACGGCTTTGCCTATGCGGTGGTGGGTGCGCCGTTGATCATCAGCGATGGTCTGCGGGGGGTAACCGAGACGGCGGTGCCGGTTCAGGGCGAGTTGCTTAAAGAGGTTTACATCGGCACCGAAATTGTGGAGGCTGATGCCCTGGTGGCTCTCTCTCACTTTAAATGCCATGAACTGACCGGTTTTGGTGGCGCGATCAAGAATCTGGGCATGGGCTGTGCCAGTCGTAAAGGTAAGCTGGTGCAGCATTCAACCGTGGCCCCGGTGGTGACGGCCAAGCATTGTACCGGTTGCGGACTTTGTATCCGGGCCTGTGCCCATGATGCGATCCGGATTCTGGACGGCGTGGCAGCCATTGATGCGGTAAAATGTGCCGGTTGTTCCCGCTGCATCACGGTCTGCCCCACCAAGGCGGTGGCGATCCAGTGGAATGAGGCTGCTGATCTGGTGATGAAAAAGATGGCAGAATATGCCTGTGGTGCGGTGGCGGGCAAGCAGGGTAAAACGGTCTACCTCAACTTTATCACCCAGGTCTCACCGGCCTGTGATTGCTACGGTCACTGCGATGCGCCGATTGTGAACGATATCGGCATCTGCGCCTCAACCGATCCGGTGGCTTTGGATCAGGCCTGTGCAGATCTGGTCAACGGGGCACGGGGTAATCTGGATTCAGCCCTTAAAACCGGGCATGAACCGGGTGGCGACAAGTTTCGGGGCTGCTGGCCGGAGATCCCCTGGCAGGTGCAGCTTGAACATGCGGAAAAGGTCGGGCTGGGCAGCAGAGCCTATGAATTGATCCGGCCATAGGAAATAAGCATCTTTTGAAGGGGCGCTGCTTGCGCCCCTTTGTCGTTCTGTTAGAATAAAGTTTTCAGTGGGCTTGCAAAAGACCACTATGAACCACACCACTGTTGATGTGCTGTTTGCTTCAGATCTTGCCAAGCAGGAACGTACCCCATGGTTTTTACCAGTTTCCGACATAAGCTGATTCTTGCCTTTAGCCTGTTTATTACGGTGCTGTTGGCAGGCATTGCCTGGGGAACCTATGCCTGGTTCAAGCATCAGACCCAGCAGATGATTTTCCGTGAACAGTTTGCCATGGTTTCGTCACTGGCCCGTGGTCTGGATGACAAGCTGCTTTCTGCCCATAACGCCTTGATAGCCGTTGGAAAGGTTGCACCTGCTGAATCGGTTGCCAAGCATTCGCAGATGCAAGCCTGGCTGGATAACCGTACCGGCATCCGCTCTATCTTCAACCACGGTCTGTTTCTCTTTGATATCTCCGGCACACTGATCGCAAACAGCCCCCGTACTCCCCAGTTAATCGGCAGTTCCTACGCCTTTCGGCCCTACTTTCAAGACACCCTCAAAAGCGGTAAACCGTTTATTGCACAACCGTTTATCTCATCGGTCAACGGCTCTGCAGTTATTGCCATGACAACTCCAATCCATGACCGTAAGGGGCGAATCGTTGCTGTCATGGCGGGCCTGATTGATTTGCGTAACAACAGCGGTTTCTTTCATGAATTGAGCCTGGTCAAGGTTGGCAGTTCCGGCTATCTGTATCTGTTTGGGGCCGATCGCACCATAATTTTGCACCCTGACCCAAGCCGGATTATGAAGCGAGATGTGTCCAAAGGCTCAAACAAGCTGTTTGATCGTGCCATTGAAGGGTTTGAAGGCGCGGGCGAGACGGTAAACAGCCGGGGCAGACATTTTCTGGTCGCCTTCAAACGCCTTCAGTCAACCAACTGGATCCTGGCTTCCAATTTTCCGATTGAAGAGGCCTATGCACCGATCACCCGTTTCAGAACAATCTACCTCTGGGGTATGGCGACTGTTGTGCTGCTCAGCATTGCTGCTGCCTGGTTGCTGGGGCAAACCATTACCCGCGGTATTACCAGCCTGGCGGGCCAGGTCCGCAACCTGAGCTCACAAACCAGGGCGGTTTCACAAATTGAAATATCCGGCGATGATGAACTGAAGCTGCTTGCCAATGCGTTTAATGAGCTGCTGGAAGGGGTTGAAAAGCGGGAACAGAAGCTGCTGGATTTTTCAGTTACCATGGAGCAGAAAAACGTGGAACTGGGCATGGCTCTGGCAATGGCAGAGGAAGCAACCAGGGCAAAGAGCGCCTTTCTTGCAACCATGAGTCACGAAATACGTACCCCGATGAACGGGGTGATCGGCATGACCGGGCTGTTGTTGGATACGGACCTGACAGAAGAACAGCGCAGGTATGCCGAAATTGTTCGCAGAAGTGGTGAAAATCTACTGGATATTATCAACGATATCCTTGATTTCTCAAAGATTGAGGCGGCACGGCTTGAGCTGGAGGAGATGCCGTTTGATCTGCGGATGACCCTGGAAGACACGCTTGAGTTGCTTGCACCGCGCAGCTTTGACAAAAAACTTGAGCTGGTCTGCCTGGTTGACCCGGACATCCCCTGGGTGCTGGCGGGTGATCCGGGACGTTTGCGGCAGATCATGCTGAATCTGGCAGGCAATGCCATTAAATTTACCGAGCAAGGTGAGATTACCATCAGGGCTGATCTGGAAAGTAGTGCAGCAGATCAGGTAGCTATCCGTTTTTCAGTGCAGGATACGGGCATCGGTATTCCAGAACATCGACTGGAGGCGGTCTTTGCCCCCTTTACCCAGGTTGATGATTCTACTACCCGAAAATTTGGCGGTACCGGTCTGGGGTTGGCCATCTGCAGGCAGCTGGTAGAGTTGATGGGAGGAGAGATCGGGGTCACCAGCCTGGAAGGAAAAGGCACCTGTTTCTGGTTTACGGCCAGCTTCAGACCTGTGGCCGGGCAGCCTGAGGCCGAACCGCGTTTTGCAGCAATTGGGAACTTACATGTATTGGTGGTGGATGATAATGACACAAATCGCCAACTGCTGATTACCCTGCTGTCCGGTTGGGACTGCCGTTACGACACTGCCAATAACGGCGCCACGGCCTTAGGACTGCTACAGGAATATCATACGGCAGATGATCCGTTTCAGGTCGTCCTGATTGATGCGATCATGCCTGAAATGGATGGAATGGCACTGGCTCAGGTGATTCGCTCAAATCCTGCTTTTGCAGAAACAAAGCTGGTGCTGTTAAGCGGATTGGGAGTCAGGGGCGAAGCAGCTGAACTGCATCAGGCCGGTTTTACAGCATGGCTGACCAAGCCGATTCGGCAGCAGCAGTTCCATGACTGCCTTTCGCTGCTTGCAGGTCGTACCAATATCTTCAAACCGCAGGAGGAAGAACTGGTTACTCGCCATACGGTTCGGGAGGCGCAACGCCACAGTGTCCGTATTCTGCTGGCAGAGGACAATCCGGTTAATCAAGCGGTGGCTTTGGCCATGCTGCAAAAACGGGGCTATCGTGCCGATGTGGTTGCAAATGGGCAGGAAGCAATTGAGGCGCTGTCACGCATCAACTATGATCTGGTGTTGATGGACTGCCAGATGCCTGAACTGGATGGTTTTGAAGCCACTTCGCTGATTCGGAGCAGCTCGACCCCTGTGCTGAACCATGGCGTACCGGTCATTGCCATGACCGCCAACGCCATGGCAGGTGATCGGGAACGCTGCCTCAGGGCGGGCATGGATGATTATCTGTCCAAACCGGTCAAGCAAAAGGAGCTGGAGCAGGCGCTGGACAGATGGTTGTCGGGGCCTGTCGATGGCGTGTTTGTGCCGCTGAATACTTCGACAGGGGTGCTGCAGCAGTCTGAAGCTGATGCAGATCAGATTTTTGATGAGCTGGAAATGCTTGAACGTCTGGGGGATAACCAGGGGTTGCTGCAGGAAATTATCAGCATGGCCTGTGATGACCTGCCACTGAGGCTGACTCAGCTGCAGCAGGCCATTGTATCAGATGACCGCGCTGCACTGAAACGGACCGCACACACCATTAAGGGGGTAGCAGCCAATCTGGCTGCCAGCCGACTACAGCAGATCGCCAATCAGCTCGAAGGCCAGGCAGATACTGCTGCAATTGGCCAACTGAAGCTGCTTGCCAAACAGGTTGCAGCACAGACGGATCTGCTGCTGGAGCAACTACGGCAGCAAAAACAGAGCGACTAATGGACCTGCTAAGCCTGACATGCTATTCTCAGACATTATGATCAACCACTGCCATCACCGCCTACGCCGTTTTTGTTGCTGGCTGATTCTGCTCTGCTGCCTGTTGCAGCTGACTGCTCCTGCCGTTAGTCATGCACTGACAACCTGTCCCCTCTGCCAAATTACCTTTGATTGTGATCATACGGATCAGAACGACAATGTTGATCTTGAGGATGATGACGTGGCGGTTTTAGTGCCATTCTGGTCATTTTCGGCAAAGATTCGCACGCTACTCCCGCAGTTTTCTCCCTTCCGGTTTACTCCCGTCTACAGCACGCTTTTCTTGCCACCTGAATAACCCGGTTGTACGTGGACAGCATTTTGTAGCTGTTTTTGTACGCACAGAGTTCAGTGGTAAGAAAGGTCTTGGCATGAGTATTGAGCGTTGTGAAAATCCAGATTGTTGCCAGCGGTTTGAAGTTGTTGAGTTTGGCCATACCCGTCCGGCTAAATCCGAACCCCGCAAACTTGTCTGTCCCTATTGCGACCATACGATCTATCGTAAAACCAGAGGTGCATTCATCGTAACCAGGCTTGAAGGGGGCAATGCGTCAAATGTGTAGGACATTGAAAAACTCCTTGAGGGCATAGTTGCACAGCAGACTGCCAACCGTATGACTGTCTAAACAAGAGAACGGCGTTGATCAATCCTAAGTAACACACCGTTTCTCAACTGCGATCTCCTGCACAATCACAAGGCATCTGTGCCTGTAAAATAGGCAACTATATCAGGCTGGTTTTTAGGCATCTGCCATTATTTTCAGCTTGTTAGGGCCTCTCTCAGGTTGGCCATATTCTTGCTTATGGTGATCTGATGCTGCCAAACAAGGCAGTGCAGCACAGATTATAACCAGGAGGCAGCAACAATGGAGTTGTCACCCCTTACCCCCCTGAAGCAGAGTGGAGATGTTCTGTTCCTGATGCTTGGTGCCGTGATGGTCTTTGCCATGCATGCCGGCTTTGCCTTTCTCGAAGTGGGCACGGTCCGTAAGAAGAGTCAGGTTAACGCCTTTGTCAAGATCCTGACTGACTGGTCGGTTTCAACGGTTGTCTATTTTCTGATCGGCTTTCCTCTGGCCTACGGCATCTCGTTTTTAAGGCCTGCCGACCAACTGATGCAGGGTGCTATGGGGTATGACCTGACCCATTACCCTAAAAACGGCAGTTGCCCCTCTTTATCCAGCTGTCGGTAGTAGGTTTTG
>CAZNWF010000008.1:0-49054 GCA_964576485.1 uncultured Geobacter sp.
TCATGGGCCTCGCCAAAACCGGCGTGGCCTCTGCACGTTTTCTGGCACAGCAGGGTGCCCAGGTCACCGCTACGGATATGCGGGATGAGTCTGCCCTGGCGGTCGTGTTGGCTGAACTGGCAGGGCTGAACATCCGCTTTGTACTGGGACGCCATGATGAGGCTGATTTCACGACAGCTGATCTGGTGGTGGTATCACCCGGCGTGCCACAGGAACACCCTCTGTTGCTCAAGGCCACAGCAGCAGGGGTTGCCGTGGTGAGCGAGATTGAACTGGCCAGCCGATTTATCACAGCCCCGCTGGTGGCCATCACCGGCACCAATGGCAAGACCACCACCACCACTCTGGTTGGTGAGCTGTTCAGGGCCAACGGTTTTAGCAGCTATGTGGGGGGCAACATCGGCGATCCCCTGATTGACCTGCCTGCTTCCGGTGAAACGGTCGAGCGGGTTGCAGCTGAAATCAGCTCATTCCAGCTGGAGTGGATCAGCTGCTTCCGCCCCAAGGTAGCGGCACTGTTGAATATCACTGAAGACCACCTGGATCGCTATCATGGCTATCAGGAGTACATCAACGCCAAGTTACGGATCTTTGAAAATCAGACCGCTGATGACTTTGCCGTGGTCAACCGGGATGATGCGCTGGTTTGGCAGGCAGCCCAGTCACTTAAGGCGCAGCTGTTTCCGTTCAGCCGCAAACATGAGCTTGCAGAGGGGATCTTCTGCCGTGAAGGTGAACTGGTCTTCCGCCACAACGGGCTGGAGCAGACAATCCCGACAGCTGGTTTTAAACTCCAGGGAGTACACAATCTGGAGAACATCATGGCTGCCCTGGCCTGCTGCCTGCTGCTGGGATGTCAAAGAGAGGCCAGCCTTGAGCTGCTGAACCGTTTTGAAGCACTGCACCACCGGATGGAGTTTGTACGTGAAGTGGCAGGTGTACGTTACTTGGAAGACAGCAAGGCCACCAATGTGGGGAGCGTTGCCAAGGCGCTGGAGAGCTTTGAGAATATCACCCTGATTGCCGGCGGCAAGGACAAGGGTGGTTCCTACGCACCGCTGGCTGAACTGGTGCAACAGCGGGTCAGAAACCTGGTGCTGATCGGCGAGGCAGCAGACCGGATGCAGCAGGAACTGGGCAGCTGTACAGCCACACACAGGGCCACAACACTGGATGAAGCGGTGCAACTCAGTGCGAACCTGACCGCGCCGGGTGGGGTGGTACTGTTGTCACCTGCCTGCTCCAGTTTTGACATGTTCAAGGATTACGAAGAACGTGCCCAGCGCTTTATTGCTGCGGTAAAAGGGTTGTAGACGATGCTCACGATGCTGCGCAAACCATTCAGGCTGGCAGAGTATGATCTGGTGCTGCTGCTGATGGTGGTGGCGCTGACCAGTTTCGGGATTGTGATGGTCTACTCGGCGTCATCGGTCATGGCAGCTAAAAACTTCCATGATGGTGCCTATTTTCTGAAGCGGCAGGGGATCTTTGCACTGGTTGGCTGCGCTGGCGCACTGGTCGCCATGCGGATTGACTATCAAGTCTGGCGGCGCTGGGCAGTGCCACTCCTGCTGGTCAGCCTGATCCTGCTGGTGTTGGTGCTGATTCCCGGTATTGGCGGCAAGGTCAAGGGGGCGTCGCGCTGGATCAGGCTGCCCGGCTTTAACCTGCAGCCATCAGAATTCACCAAGATTGCGCTGATCATGTACATGGCCTATTCAATTGACAAGAAGCAGGATCGGATCCGCCTCTTGTCAGCAGGTTTTCTGCCCTACATGGTCGTCTTAATGGTTCTGCTGGGCCTGTTGCTGAAGCAGCCGGACATGGGAGCTGCCCTGACCCTGGCAGCCGTCACCATCACCATGCTGTTCGCAGCCGGCACACGGCTGATTTTCATCCTGGGCAGCGGTATGGTGGCGATGCCGTTTGTGATCTATCTGGTTGTCCACTCGGCCTACCGTTTGAAGCGGATCAAGGCCTTTATGAACCCGGAACAGGACCCGACCGGCATCGGCTGGCAGATTATCCAGTCAAAATATGCCTTTGGCGCAGGCGGCTTCTTTGGCCAGGGGCTGGGAGAAGGCAAACAGAAACTGTTCTATCTGCCGGAGGCCCACACCGATTTCATCCTCTCAGTCATCGGCGAAGAGTTGGGCTTCATTGGTGTGATCGTGATCATCGGCATGTTCTTTATCCTGGTGCAACGGGCAATGCGGATCGCCATGGCAGCCCAGGATACCTTTGGCCGTTTTCTGGCACTGGGGATTGCAGTGCTGTTTGCCATTGAGGCAGTGGTGAATATGGCGGTGGTGACCGGGCTGTTCCCCACCAAGGGGCTGGCCCTGCCATTTTTAAGTTACGGGGGCAGCTCACTGTTGATAAGTCTGTTTGCCGTGGGAATTCTGCTGAACATCTCAGCCGGGCTGAAGCTGGCTCCGCTGACCGGGAAGGAAGCACCATGAAACTGATTGTAGCCGGTGGCGGCACTGGCGGACACCTTTTCCCCGGTATTGCAGTGGCAGAAGAGTTTCTGTCCCGAGATCCCGCCAACCAGGTGCTGTTTGTCGGATCTGAACGTGGCATTGAGGCACGGACCATCCCGCGCCTGGGCTATCAACTGGAGCTGATCTCAGCCGCCGGTATCCGTGGCAAAGGCAGCCTGGCAAAACTAAGAGGAGCAGCCATGATGCTTTATGGTTACGCCCAGTCACGCAAGATTTTACAGCAGTTCAAACCGGATCTGGTGCTTGGAGTAGGTGGCTACGCCTCCCTACCGATGGTGCTGGCTGCACGAGGCATGGAGATTCCACGTTATATCCATGAACAGAACGCCCTGCCCGGCATGTCCAACAAGGTGCTATCCCGGGTTGCCAACAAGGTCTTTATCTCATTGGAAGAGTCGGCAAAGTTCTTTCCAAAGGACTGCACACTGCTGACCGGCAACCCGCTCAGAAAACAGATACTGGAGATGCTGACCAGCAACGTGCAGGAGCAGCAACAGGGCGAAACATTTCAGCTCTTCATCTTTGGCGGCAGCCAGGGTGCCCATGCCCTGAATGTTGCGTTGCCTCAGGCAGTGGCTCAACTGGATCAAAACCAGCGTGCTCTGTTGAAGATCACCCACCAGACCGGTGAGGCAGACCTGCAGCAAACTCGGGCTGCGTATCAAGCAAACGGAATTGAGGCTGATGTCCGTCCGTTTATTGATGATATGGCAACGGCATACCACAGGGCAGACCTGATCATCTGCCGGGCAGGGGCTACCACCATTGCCGAGGTAACCGCACTGGGCAAGGCCTGCCTGTTTATACCGTTCCCCCATGCCACTGACGACCATCAACGCAAGAACGCCGAAGCCCTGCTGAAAAAAGGGGCCTGTGAGATGCTGGTGGAACAGGAGATCGGCGGTAAAGGGTTGTCAAACGCCATTGCCCGGCTGATGGATAACCCCGACGCGCTGAAGCTGATTGGTGAAAATGCCGCTGCCCTAGCTCGTTTGGATGCGGCCAAGACCATTGTTGACCAGATGTTGGAAGGGGTACAGCCATGTACGGAAACATAGAAAAAATCCATTTTGTCGGGATTGGTGGTATCGGTATGAGCGGTATTGCCGAAGTGCTGCTGAACCTGGGCTACAAGGTATCCGGTTCTGACCTGCGGGAGAGTGAGACCACTGAGCGACTGCGAGGTCTGGGTGGCGAGATCTGCATCGGCCATGCCGCAGAAAACCTGACCAATGTGGATGTTGTCGTCACCTCAACAGCAGTGCAGAGTGACAACCCGGAGGTAATCGAGGCCAAGCACCGTATGGTGCCGGTTATTCCACGGGCTGAGATGCTGGCAGAATTGATGCGAATGAAGTACGGCATCGCCATTGCCGGCACCCATGGCAAGACCACCACCACCTCAATGGTGGCCACGGTACTGACCCATGCAGGGATCGACCCGACCATCGTGATTGGTGGCAAGCTGAACACCCTAGGCAGCAATGCCAAGCTGGGACAGGGGCAGTTCCTGGTGGCTGAGGCGGATGAGTCGGATGGATCGTTTTTGACCCTCTCCCCCACCATTGCCGTGGTCACCAACATTGATGCCGACCATCTGGACTTCTACACCGGTGGCCTGGAGCAGATCAAAGACACCTTTGTCTCTTTTATCAACAAGGTGCCGTTCTACGGTCTGGCTGTACTGTGCCAGGAAGATCGTAACATCAACGAGATCATCCCCCGGATCAAGAAACGGTTCATGACCTACGGCCTCTCATCCCAGGCTGACCTGCGGGCAACCCATGTCAAACTGGATGGATTCAAGACCAGCTTTACCGCCCACTATAAGGGCTATCGCCTGGGAGAAATCAGCTTCAATATGCCTGGCGCCCACAACGTACTGAACGCCCTGGCCTGTACCGCTGTGGCGCTGGAGCTGGATGTGCCGTTTGACAAGATCCAGGAAGGCTTTGCCCAGTTTGGCGGTGTTGGACGTCGTTTTACGGTCAAGGGTGAGAAAAACGGGATCATGGTGGTGGATGATTATGGCCACCACCCTGCCGAAATCCGGGCCACCCTGGGGGCGGCACGCAACGGCTGGCCGGAGCGTCGTCTGGTGGTGGCGTTCCAGCCCCACCGCTACAGCCGCACCAAGGAGCTGTTTAACGAGTTTGTGACCTGCTTCTATGATGCCGACATTTTGGTCTTGACTGACATCTACGCTGCCAGTGAGCAGCCGATCCCCGGTGTTTCTGCCGAGCGACTGGCAGAGGAAACACGCCGCCATGGACAGCGGGACGTGACCTACGTCGCTGACCGAAACGACCTGCCGGATCACCTGGCTGGAATCGTTAAAGAAGGCGATATTGTGATTACCCTGGGTGCCGGGAATATATGGCAGGCCGGTGAAGAGCTGGTGAAAAAACTGCCATGAGCTTTTCAGGTCAGATCTGTGCAGGCTTCAACGGTGAACTGCTCCGGGATGAGCTGATGAGCCGCCATACCTCCCTGAAAGTGGGGGGACCGGCAGAGCTGTATGCAGTGCCCGAAGACCTGAAAGACCTGATGGTGCTGGTCAGCTGGCTGGACACAGAGCAGATTCCCCGCATGGTGGTGGGGGGCGGCTATAACCTGCTGGTACGGGATGGCGGTATCCGCGGTGCGGTGATCTCACTGGAAAAGCTGAACCTGATCGAGCAGCTGGCAGACGGCATGATCAAGGCCTGGGCAGGTACAGAGAACCTGCAGGTGGTCCGTTACGGACAACAGCTTGGGCTGGGCGGCATCGGCTTTATCTCCGGCATTCCCGGCACCATTGGCGGCGCAATCAGGATGAATGCAGGTGCCTATGGCAATGGACTGCTGGATCATGTTGATTCACTCTGTTTGTTACGCCAGGGAGCCACACAGGAAGTACAACATGACCAGATCAGCTATGGCTACCGTCGGCTTGACCTGCAGCCGGGTGACATTATCCTGGCAGCCACGCTTCAGCTTGCAAAGACAGATCCGGCAGCTACAGAAGAAGAGATACGCAAAGATCTTGAACTTCGGCGCACCAAGCACAATGTGGGCTACCCCAGTGCCGGATCTTTTTTTAAAAACCCGCCGGATCAGGCAGCCTGGCGATTGATTGACGCCGCAGGGATGCGTGGGCAGACCGTTGGCGGGGCACAGATGGCTGAGCTACACAGCAATTTTTTAATCAACCGTGGTAACGCCACAGCAACAGACTGCCTTGAATTAGCCCAAAAGGTTAAACAGGCAGTGCTGGCAACCTCAGGCATACCGTTGGAAGAAGAAGTGCGGATTGTGGGGGAGGAGCCATGAAAGGCAAAAAGATCGGTGTCCTGATGGGCGGACTCTCGGCAGAACGGGATGTGTCGCTCAAAAGTGGCATGGCTGTGCATCAGGCACTACTGGCATTGGGGTATGACAGTACCGCCATTGATGTACGCAAAGAAGTGGCAAACATACTCAGGGATGAAAAAATTGAGGTGGCATTTATTGCGCTCCATGGTCGTTACGGTGAAGATGGTTGCATTCAGGGGTTGCTGGAACTGATGCAGATCCCCTACACCGGCTCCGGCGTATTGGCAAGCGCCCTGGCCATGCACAAGCTGTACAGCAAGCAGGCCTTTGCTGCTGCCGGGCTGACCATCACTCCCTATGTAGCGCTGCGTCGCGGTGACACCTGCAGTGCAGAACAACTCCCCTTTGGACTACCTGCCGTGGTCAAGCCGGTGCAGGAAGGCTCTTCTGTCGGCGTCTCAATCGTTAAAAAGGCCGAAGAGCTGCAGGCTGCGCTTGATGACGCCTTTCAGTACGATGAAATAGTGCTTGTCGAGCAGTATATCAAGGGGCAAGAGGTGCAGGTCGGCATTCTGGACAACCAACCGATCGGCGCTATCGAGATTGTTCCCAAGAAAGAGTTCTACGATTTTGAAGCCAAGTACAGCGATGGCATGGCTGAACATTTCTTTCCGGCCAGACTGAATGCACCCCTGTATGAAAAAGTACAACAACAGGGACTGAAGGCACACCAGGCGCTGGGCTGCGATGGCTACTGCCGGGTTGACTTCCTGGTAACCGAAGCAGGCGACTGCTACCTGCTGGAAGTCAACACCCTGCCCGGTATGACCGCCCTGTCGCTGCTCCCTGAAATTGCCCAAAAGGGTGCCGGTCTTTCCTTTGCAGAACTGGTTGAACGGATTATTACATCTGCAAGCCTTAAAGTGAATCAAGCGGCATGATGACTGACCTGCGACATATCGGCAGCCCATCCAAGAATAAGCGGGTTGCGTCGAATAAGCTCAAGGTAAAGAAGGAACCGGTTGACCTGCGCAAATACCTGTTGCCTTTGATCAGGGTTGGTAGCCGCGCAGGGCTGGTGCTGCTCACGGGTGGACTGGTGGCAGCCTCAATCCACGCTCTGATGCAGACAACGCCGTTTCCGGTACAGAAAGTCGAAGTGCGCGGAACCAAGCGGCTTACCCACGATGAGATTGTTGCCCTGACCGGTGTCACACCGGGTCAAAACCTGTTGGCGCTTCGCCTGAAGAGTATCGGGCAGCAGGTTTCCTCAAACCCCTGGGTTGCGTCAGTACGGGTACAGCGATTTTTCCCCGGTACGGTTGCCGTAAGTATCAGTGAGCGGCAACCGGTGGCGGTGATCAACATGGGGCTGCTCTATTATCTGGATGCTACAGGGGAACCATTTAAGCCGTTAAGCTTTGGGGATAGCCTTGATTTCCCTGTGGTAACCGGTATAGCAGAAGATGATCTGAACAATGATCCAGCAACAACCAAAGAGGCCTTGAAAACCGCATGCAATCTGATTGAGGCACTCAAACAACATGGTTCATTTATCCTTGCGGATGTGTCGGAGATTCATTACGATAGGGGCCACGGTTTTACCCTGTACACCACTGCCGGGGCCCTGCCTGTAAAGATCGGAACCGATGATTTCGACAATAAACTGCAACGCTTTGCACGCATTTACCAGAATCTGATGACACAACAGCCGGGGCTACAGTATATTGACCTGGACTATAGCGACCGGATCGTAGTTAAAAAGGGTTGAACAGATTGTTCAACGCTTATAGGGGAGGAACCATATGTCCGCCAGAAGAGATAACCTGATTGTTGGACTTGATATCGGCACAACAAAGATCTGTGCCATTGTCGGCAACCATACAGAGGATGGTATTGAGATTGTCGGTATCGGTACCAGCCCATCCAGCGGCCTGCGCAAGGGTGTGGTAATAAATATTGAAAGCACGGTTACCTCAGTCAAAAAGGCGATTGAGGAAGCCGAACTGATGGCAGGGTGCGAGATCAAGTCGGTCTACGCCGGCATTGCCGGTGGGCATATCAAGGGGATTAACTCCCAAGGTGTGATCGCCATCAAAAACCGTGAGGTTTCACAGGAAGATGTCAAGCGGGTGATTGACGCTGCCAAAGCGATCGCCATTCCGATGGATCGGGAAGTGATCCATATCCTGCCCCAGGAGTTCATCATTGACGAACAGGACGGTATCCGTGAACCACTTGGGATGAGTGGTGTCCGTCTTGAAGCAAAGGTTCATATTGTTACCGGTGCGGTGGCCAGCGCCCAGAACATCGTTAAATCATGCAATCGGGCTGGTCTTGATGTTGCCGATATTGTGCTTGAGCAGTTGGCATCCTCTGAGGCGGTACTATCACCAGATGAAAAAGAGCTGGGGGTCTGCCTGGTCGATATCGGCGGCGGCACCACCGATATCGCCATCTTCTGCGACGGCGCCATCAAGTACACCTCAGTCATCTCCCTTGGTGGCAACCAGCTGACCAATGACATTGCCGTAGGTTTGCGCACACCGTTTGCTGAAGCAGAAAAGATCAAGCGCAATCAAGGTTGCTGTCTGTCAGCTCTGGTGGGCAAGGATGAAAAGATTGAGGTTCCCAGTGTTGGTGGCCGTAAACCACGGGAGCTATCCAGAAATGTACTCTGTGAAATTTTAGGTCCCCGCGTAGAAGAGCTGTTTTCACTGGTAAATCGTGAAATTATCAAGTCAGGACTGGAAGACTCCATTGCATCCGGGGTTGTAATTACCGGTGGATCGAGTATACTTGAGGGGATGCCTGAGCTGGCTGAGCAAATCTTCAATCTCCCTGTTCGGCGCGGCCTGCCACAGAAGATTGGCGGTCTTACCGATGTAGTAAATTCACCAGTTTATTCAACAGGAGTCGGATTAATCGTGTACGGTAGCCGCAATCAGGGCCCACGGGAATTTCCGGCAACCAAATCGGAAGACAGCATCTTTAATACCACCACCCGGCGGATGAAGAGCTGGTTCAAAGAATTTTTCTAAAGAAGATCTACGAAACAGAGGGAACGCACCAGTTTTGAGGCAGCCCTGAAAACTTATAGTGATTCTAGACAAGGGGGAGCGGATGTTCGAATTTGATGAGACCATCGAGCAGAGTGCGGTCATCAAGGTCATTGGCGTAGGTGGCGGCGGCGGCAATGCCGTTAATACCATGGTGACCAGCGGCATGAACAAGGTGGAATTTATTGTTGCCAACACAGATGCCCAAGCCCTTCGCTCCTCAAAGGCGCCCGTTAAGGTGCAGCTGGGTGGACAACTAACAAAAGGACTTGGTGCCGGCGCAAACCCCAACGTGGGTCGTGATGCCGCCCTGGAAGATAAAGAAAAGCTGGTTGATATGCTTAAAGGTGCCGACATGATCTTCATTGCCGCCGGCATGGGTGGTGGCACCGGTACCGGTGCTGCCCCGGTTATTGCTGAAGCAGCCCGTGAAGCTGGCGCACTCACCGTCGGTATCGTCACCAAACCATTCTCCCGCGAAGGCAAACAGCGGATGGCCAAGGCTGATGAAGGGGTTCGCGCCCTGAAACAGCATGTTGACTCTCTGATCATCATCCCCAATGATCGTCTGATCAGCATTGCCCCCCGCTCACTTGGCATTCTGGACGCCTTTAAACCTTCTGATGATGTGCTGCGTCAGGCAGTGCAGGGCATTTCAGATCTGATTACCACCTCCGGCTTCATCAACGTAGACTTTGCTGACGTTAAAGCGATCATGAGCGAGCGCGGCATGGCTATGATGGGTATCGGTATTGCGGAAGGGGACAACCGTGCCATAGAGGCCGCTGTCAAGGCAATCTCCTCGCCGCTGCTTGAAGATATTGATGTCTCTGGTGCCAAAGGGGTACTGGTCAATATCACTGGTTCCTCCAGCATGACCATGGACGACTTTGATGCCGTCAACAAGACCGTTCACGAAAAGGTCCATGAAGACGCCAACATCATTATCGGTGTGGTGATTGACGAGACCATGGGCGACACCATCAAGGTAACTGCCATTGTTACCGGCTTTGGCGACAAATTCGGCGAAACCGAACGGAACCGCGGTTTCAGCAGCATTGCTGCTGTTGCAAAACCCAGCACCGTGGTGAGCATTGAAACACCAACCTTTATCCGTGACCAGCGGCAGAAGGCTGATGGCCCCCGCCCAACCCGCCATGTTGGTTCAGTCTCCTTTGATGATGAGGATGCCTATGACATCCCCACGTTTCTAAGAAAGTCAGTTGACTAGAGCCATCTTGTTACGCTGCTAAAATCAAACGGCCTCCAATTTGGAGGCCGTTTTTATTGGTTACAGTCATGAGCATACATCATTGCCAGATGCGCCCGGTTTTCAAGACAGCGGGGGCACAACTCACCGGCATCCTGCCAGACCTCCTCTGCCAGCCAGATACCAGCCTCATGGAAGGCCGAAGCAACCGTTGCGTTTTCATCAAACTCTGCACCACAGATGCTGCACTGCTTCATACACTCACTCCTATCACCTGCATTGCTGCACGATAGTCAGCTTCAAGCCGAACCCGCTCAGCTGAATGAACAACCTCCCAGGGCAATCCGACATCAACAGGAAGCGTTGTCGTCACCGTACTGTCCGGGTTGATACTGCAGGCCTTGGCAGCCTTTTTCAGATTAAGCCCCTCAGCCATCTTGCGAATCAACGGGGTCAGTTCACGTCCACCTCTTGAGAGTAGCGCCTGCAGCACACATCCCTGCAATTCTTCAACCTTAAGCCTGACGTTTGCCAGCGGACGGACCCGCTTTTCAAGCCAGGCCACCTTACGTTTTAGCTCATCCAGCGGGCACATACCAGCCCACTGTAGCGGTGTAAACGGTTTTGGAATAAACGGATTCACCGACAGGGTAATCTCTCCCAGACGTTTGTGGGCCCGGGCCTGTTCAAGCACGCGATCTTTAATTGCAGCAGTCAGGCGCAGCATCGCCTCCAGATCCTGATCGGTTTCACCGGGCAGACCGATAATAAAATACAGGCGCAGATTTAAGATTCCAGCCCGGGCAACCGCCTCTGCAGCATCCAGAATCTGTTCATCCGTCAGATTCTTGCGGATCATGTCACGCATCCGCTGCGAGCCTCCCTCTGGTGCCAGAGAGATCGTGCGGTGACCCGATTTTGCCAAAAGCTCAAGCAGTGATGGCGTCAAGCGGTCTACCCGCAAGGAAGATAAGGAGGGAGAGCCACCCTGCTCTACGATAAATTCACACAACGCCTCAATATCACGGTGGTCAGACACTGCAGCACCAACCAGACCGATTGTCTTGCGCTGCTGAAGCCCTTCAAGCACTGCTGCCTTGAGTGAATCCAGCGGTTGCTGACGAAATGGCTGATACACGAACCCTGCAGCGCAGAAACGGCAGCCTCGGGGACAGCCCCGACTGACCTCCACCAGATACATATTGCCAAACTCGGTCTCTTCAGTCAGCACCACAGAGCAGGAGGGTGATGATTCCTTGGACGCACAAACCCTGTCCACCGGTTGCAGGGATGGCAGCGAAGGGACGTAGATGCCTGGCAAACCTGCTGCTTGCCGGAGTAGCTCCTGACGATCTGTATGTTGCTGTTGAACCAGAAAATCAGCCAAGGTTGGTATCAGGGATTCACCCTCACCCACGGCAATCAGATCAATCAAATCAGCGACCGGCTCAGGATTGATGAAAAAGGCTGCACCGCCAGCCAGCACTAACGGTTCAGCATCACCGCGTTCCGCAGAAAGCTCACTGATGCGCGCCAGCCTAAGGATCCGGGGAATGTTGATAAAATCAGGTTCAAAGGAGACAGAAAAAGCAATCAGATCAAAATCAGACAGGGGGCGTTCATTCTCAAATGAGACCAGCGTGTCACCGGACTTTTCATAAAGGGCAAATTCCTCCCGATCCGGCAGGAATGCACGCTCACATACCAGGTAAGACTGATCATTAAACAACTTGTAAACCGCCTGAAACCCAAGGCTGCTCATGGCAACAGAATAGTGATTGGGATAGACCAGACAGACCGCCAGTGTGCCACCCCGCCCTGCCGGAATCGCCCCTGTCTCTGCCGCCCGTCTGCGCCGCAGTATCTGCTGAATCTGCCAGTTCAAAATTTACAATCCTTGTCCTGTTGACCGAACTCGCTGATTATTCTGCAGGCAGGTACCTACTGATGGTGTGACCACAACTGATGTGCATCAAGCTTCAGACGCGCATTCGTTGCCAAGGCACTGACCCTGGCTTGCAGGGCCGTCATTTGCCCCTCTATCGCAAGCCTGCGGCTGAGCAAGACCTGATCAAGGCTCCCTTCGCCCAGACTGTAGGCACGCGCAGACAGCCGTGCCGATTCTGTCAGTGACTGGGCAACCTGTTCGGACAGTCTCCAGGTATCAGTCTGTGCCGTTGCTGATTCAAAAAGGGCGCGTGCTTCATTGCGCAATCGCTGTTCGAGAAGATGGTTCGCCTCTTTGGCAGAAGAGGCAAGACGTACTGCTGCCTGCTGATCGGTACGACGTGCCGAGCCAGGCAATGTAAGCACCAGGTTCAACCCGAACACATGCTCATTGCCGTTCCCTTCATTCTTGTAAAAGGCACCAACACTTGGGTCAATGTTGTCTTTTGCAGAAAATTGATCAGCTTCTGCTTGTAACATCTCCGCCTTGTGTTGTGCTCGCAAAAACTCGTGATTATGCGTTAAAGCCTCAGCCATGTACTGTTCTGCAGTTCCTTTCGGGGGTTCAGGAGCAGGAAGAATCTCATCTGCAGCTATGGGCAACCCAGAAAATTCTGCCTCCAGTTGTCTTCGCACCTGCTGTTCCTGCATCACGGTGACCTGCTGCTGCAGCTGAATCTGCGCCAATGCAGCTTCAGCGTTAACCTGTTCTGAACGGGGGGCTTCACCTACTTTTATACGGGTTTTGACCGTTTCAAGCTGCTGCGCTCCCAATCTGACCTGAGCTTGCCAGAGTTGTAGCTGACTGTATTTCCCCAGCCACTCAAACCATAAACCGAGTAACCGCCTGGCGCTTTCATGAAACATCTCTCCCAGTTGTGCCTTACTGTGCTCAAGATGTGATTTGGCCAGGTTACGGTCTGCCCGTGCCCGTGACGGTAGCCGCAGTGGACGTGATAAACTGATACTTCCTTCGGCATGGTTTTCATGAGGCGGCAGTTGAATACGCCGATACGCTGCCTCTGCTGTCAACGACCACTCTTCACGTCCCCCTTGCAAGCTCTGGCTGTTTAAGAGCTGTGCTTCCAGTTCACCGCGTGCCTGTACCACCGGGGCAGATGCCAGGAGCGCCGCCTCTGCTGCAGCGGCGGCAGGCAGATAATCCGCCTGTGCCGTTGTTGCCAACGTCATTGTGACAGCAACAACAGATTGAATCAGTCGAGCGGCGTGCATACCGAATCTCCTTTGAGAATAAACTGACGGTATAAGAGCGGAAGTACCACGAGGGTCAGCAAGGTCGCACTGACCAACCCGCCGATAACAACAATAGCAAGCGGTCGCTGTATTTCCGAGCCAGGCCCTGTGGCAAAAAGCAAGGGTACGAGGCCAAAAGCGGCAATGCTTGCTGTCATAAGCACAGGCCGCAATCGGCGAAGAGCTCCGTCAAGTACGACATCCTTGCCCTTTAACCCGCTATCACGGAGCTGGTTAAAATAGCTGACAAGCACAACGCCGTTCAAGACGGCAACACCAAGCAGAGCGATAAAGCCGACCGATGCGGGCACTGACATATATTCGCCTGAGATTGCCAGCGCAAAAATCCCGCCGATAAGTGCAAGTGGAACATTCATCATAACCAGTAGCGCTTGCCGCGCGTCGCCAAAAGTGACATGCAGGAGCCCTCCGATCAACATCAACGCAACCGGCACGACGATCATCAACCGCCTGGCAGCCCGTTGCTGGTTCTCAAACTGCCCTCCCCAGGCAAGACTGTAACCGGATGGCAGCTTCACCTTTGCGGCTACTGCCGCTTTGGCATCAGTGACAAAACTCACTAAATCTCGCCCGGCTACATTGCTTTGAACAACCGTAAACCGGGCGGCGTTTTCACGCTTTACCGCCACCGGTCCGTTGGTCCGGGTAAGATGGGCCACCTGATCAAGGCTGATCTCACGACCGTCCTGTAAAATGATCCGTATTCGCTGCAGGGCATCTGGAGAATTACGCAACTCTGCAGATCCACGCAGTTGCAGCGGGACGCGTCTTCCCTCGTACTGAATCATACCGATGACGTCCCCTTCAAGCTGTGTTTTCAAAAGCATGGCAATATCATCAGCACTTAACCCAAAACGACTGATGGCGTTACGATCGATTTCTGCCTGCAGGTACTGTACACCAGAATTCTGCTGGGTATAGACATCGGAGGCGCCGGGGACCTTTTCAATAACAGCAAACAGTTCTGATGCCAGACGGTTCAGGGTAGGCAGATCAGGACCAAAAATTTTGATGGCAACATCACCACGTGAGCCGGTGAGCATCTCGGAGACACGCATGTCGATTGGCTGGGTAAAGTTATAGGCTATACCGGGGAATCCTTCAACAACAGTACGGATTTTGCCAATCAGCCATTGCTTATCCTGTTTTCGCCATTCCTTCATCGGCTTAAGGACCAGAAACGAGTCTGTGTCATTCAGACCCATGGGATCAAGCCCAAGGTCGTCTGCTCCTGCACGTGCAACGATCCTTTTGATTTCAGGGACATTCTTGATGAGCGCCTGTTGAACCCGCAGATCCTGAGCAGTTGCCGCTTCAAGGCTGATTGATGGCAATTTTTCCAGCTGCACTAAAATATCCCCTTCATCCATGGTGGGCATAAAAGTCTTGCCGATAAAAGGGAATGTGGCAACCGCCGCTACCATTAGCAGTCCAGCCGTTATGTAAACAGCTTTGGGATGTTCCAGAGCCCGATTAAGCAGCGGTGTGTATAGGGCCTGTGCCTTGCGTACCAGCCAGGTTTCTGTATGGGGCGCCTGCTTCAGCAGCATGGCAGCAAGCACCGGTATAACGGTAAGAGAAAGCAAGAGAGACGCTGCCAGGGCAAAGACAATGGTCAGTGCAACCGGCTTGAAAAGTTTACCCTCAAGTCCCTGCAAGGAAAGCAGCGGTAAGAATACAATGGCAATAATGATAATGCCTGATGTTACCGGACTGGATACTTCTCTAACGGCCCTGAGAACCTTGTCCATTGTTTTTTCATCAGGACTGTCAGGTGCATGGTGCCCAAGATGATCAACGACATTTTCCACCACGACAACAGCAGCATCCACCAAAAGGCCGATGGCAATGGCCAACCCGCCAAGGCTCATCAGGTTTGCTGAAAGACCAAACTGACGCATCAATACGAAGGTTGCAAGCACGGAGAGCGGCAAGATCGAGGCGACAACAATGGCTGCACGCCAATTCCCAAGAAAGAGCAGCAGCAAGATCAGCACCAGCACTGCGGCCTCAAGTAATGCCTTACTGACCGTTCCAACGGCGCGTTCCACCAGTTTTGCACGGTCATAAAACGGAGAAATGGTCACCCCTTTAGGGAGCATTGTTTGTATCTCCGCAAGCCTGGTCTTAACGCTCGCAATCAGCTTACCGGCATTTACCCCCTTTAATCCGATCACCAGGCCTTCAACAGCCTCACCTTTCCCGTTTTGTGTGACAGCGCCATACCGCGTCATCTCACCCAGTTCCACCTGAGCTACATCACCAACCGTAACAATGGTACCTCCTACGGACTTCACGCCAATGCTGCGTAATCCGGCAAGCGTCGAAATACCGCCGTTGATCCGAACAACCCAGGTCTCCTCACCCTCATTGACCCTGCCGGCACCGTCATTCCGGGTGTTGTTCTCCAGGGCCATACGTAGTTCAGACAGGGTTACCCCCCTGGCTGTCAACGCAGCAGGGCTTGGTGTGACAGAGAAGGTTGCCACTCGCCCGCCCAGTGTGTTGACATCTGCTACTCCCGGCAGGGAGCGGAGTTGCGGACGTATAGTCCAGTCAAGCAGGGTGCGTTTTTCGGCTAGCGTGAGCGGGCCTTCGATGGTGAACATGAAGAGCTCGGACAGGGGGGTGGAAATCGGGGCCAGGCCGCCGGAGACATTCGTCGGCAGGTCCCCCTTGACATTACTGAAACGCTCTGCCACCTGCTGGCGTGCCCAGTAAATATCTGTTCCTTCCTCAAAATCTACGGTGATATCAACAAGCGCATTTTTGGAAAGGCTTCTCAGGATGGTCTGCTTCGGAATACCAAGAAGTTCTGTTTCAACAGGCTGGGTGATGCGGGTTTCAACCTCTTCAGGCGTCATACCGGGCGCCTTCAAAATCAGCTTGACCTGTGTCGTTGATACATCGGGAAAGGCATCGATAGGGATTTCCCGAAACGCATATATACCCAACCCCAGCACGAAAACCAGCGTTAAAGCAAGCATGAGCCAGCTGCGATCCAGTGCAAATTCGGTCAGGGTATGAAGCGCCGTCTTGAGCATATTATTTCTCCAGCCACTGTGCCTTCAGTGCTGCTACCCCCTGAATGGCCACCTTGCTACCGGCAGACAGGCCTTTTACCTCGACCAGACCGGAACCTCGCCGCACTACATGGACTGGCGCAACCGCAAAACCTTTTTCGTTTTCGACAAAAACGTATGCTGCGTTACCTTTCCAAACGACTGCTGTGGTGGGCAGCGTAACAGTTTTAGCTGTCTGTTTACCGGCTATTGAAACCTCAACCGACTGTCCCGGACGCAATGTTTTTTGAGGATCTGTTATTCTGGCCCGCGCAAGCACACTCTGAGCAGTATCCAGTTGGGGCAGCAGCGCTGTGATCCGCCCCCTTGCTGCCCCACCCTGAATGCTAACCGATTGCCCTGGAGCAACCTGCTGAGACTGGGCCACCGTCAGCGGGATTTCAAGCAGTAATGTCGAAAGATCTGCCACCTTTAGTATCGCCATACCTGCATCAACACGCTGACCTGGCTCTACCTTGCTTTCGGTAATAACACCGCTGATTGGTGAGGTAAGTGTAATGGTACTGCCCTGAACCTTTCCGGCACCGAGCATTGCAAGAGCAGTCTGCTCTGCAACCAGAGCTGCCTGAGTAGCCTGTGCCTCAGATTGAGTGGCGTGTAACCGTGATTCCGAGATCAGTCCTTCTTTAAAAAGTTTTTCATCGCGGCGATAGTTCGTTGCAGCCAAACGCGCCTTAAGTTCTGTCTGGGTCAGATTATTTTGAGCTTCAGCGAGGCCGGGCATTGAAAGCGTCACCAGGGGAGTACCCTGCTTAACGGTATCTCCCACCTGATGATGTAACCGGGTAATCAGCGCCACACCACCTGCTGCGACGACCCTGACGCCGGTAGTCGTCAGTGCAACACGGCCACTGCAGGTCAAAGCTGCCCCCTGTGCCTGTATCTGCACAGGAGTTGTGACAATTTCCAGATTAGTCTTCTGATCTGGTTTTACCAACAACTGGTCAAGGGCAAAAGATGGTGCACCTGTCACAAGCAGTAGTAGCACCAGCATAATCAGAGTCCATGTACGTAAACTTCCAGATCTATAAGACATAGTTACGTTCCTCTATTGCATCTTGGTCACCCGGGAGAGGCGAGCTCATAACGTCAAATCAGCAGCATTCTTTTGAGGCTTGTTTGCATCTGATATCGTCTTTATTTAAAGGCTCTAATAACACAGAAGCTACCACCTGACAAATGCCGGCCAGCAAAAAATGCGTTGTATCCGATGATTAGATTTGCAACCTTGTGTTATTGTTATACCGTCACCATCCCCCGAAAATTAAAAAGGCGCCGCATGTACGATGCGACGCCTTGAAAGTACCACGACCAGAGCTGCTTTCTAGCCCTTGGCAACCGTCACGGTCAGGCTGGCAGACCTGGTCATCAACCCGCTGATACCACTGGACGGGAAATGGGTCGGGGCGATCGCAAGACCAGCTGGAATGCCGTCACGCAGTTGAACCGGCAGGGTAACTGAGGCGCCGGAAGCCGTCACGGTCACACTGTCGCCATCTTTGACGCCAAGTCGGGTGGCATCGGCTATACCAAGGCGGATGGTCGCTTGAGGAGCAACCAGCAGGTTGTTTTCTGACCAGCTGGTGTAGCTGCCGTTGTGACGCAGGAATGGAACTACCAGCAGGGTCATGGAACCGGCAGCATGGGCCTGAGGCGCTGTAAAGGCAAGTGTTGGACGTTCCAGTTTCTGCTTGGCAACCGGCGCTATTTCCTGTTGCAGGGCAGCCAGACTGGGGATCGCACCACCGGTCAGGCGGGCATACAGGTCACCTAAAATAACATAATCAGGGCGGGCTTCACCCGGCGCTGATGCAGCAGCAGTAAAACTTTGAGTACGGTTGTCAGTAGTGGTAAAAGAACCTGCCTTCTCCGGAGCAGCAGCGGCGGGCAGCAGTACATTGGCCAGT
Organism: uncultured Geobacter sp.; assembly: GCA_964576485.1. Classification (GTDB taxonomy): domain Bacteria; phylum Desulfobacterota; class Desulfuromonadia; order Geobacterales; family Pseudopelobacteraceae; genus Trichlorobacter. The sequence goes on from CAZNWF010000008.1 coordinate 18,280, forward strand.
TGCGCGGTGGCTGTCGGAAACAGATCCAGCACCACCAGGCACTCAAGCTTCTGCAGGGCAGCAGCAACTTTGCGGCTGTTAGGCAGTTGCAGCAGATCAGCCCCCATCACGTACAGGCAGCGGATCTCACCCTTTTCAATCCCGTCAACAATGCCAAACAGGTCTTTGCCACCTGCAGCAGGAGCAACACCCATATCCAGCATCCCCTGGGTATTGTTCTTTTCGTCCATGGGATAGAGATCAGCAGCGGTCAGGATCGCCAGGTTCAGGGCACCGGTAACCGCAGCTGTTGCATCGGAACTGCGCATGAATTCATAGCCGTAGATCACCGCAACCTGACCGTTGATGAAGGATGCGGCATCATTGAAGGCAGCCTCGTCCAGACCGGTGGCTGTCTGAATCTGATCAAAACTGACGGCGGCAGCAGACTGCTTGAAGCTGTCCAGACCTTCAGCAGCAACAGCCTTACCCTGGTTAATGGCAGCCTTGGCAAGGCCTAGCGCCACAAATCCCTCGGAACCGGCCTTATAACGCAGTTTGCTGTTGCTGAACTTATCCAGCGTAATCGGCTGGGCTGAAACCGTTATCAATTTGGCGTCCCGCTTGGTAGCCGCCTTAATGACCCGGTAGGCAAAGCCTGGTGCCTCACCTTTCAAGTCGGAACCAAGTACGATAATGCAGCCGGCCTGCTCAAGGGCATCCATCGGCTTGGTAGCGCCGGTCATACCGATCAGCTTGGCCTGCAATGCCTGGGCCTGGGCATAGCCGAGGCGAGCCTCGGAGTCCAGATGTGCAGAACCGACCGCCTCCTTGATCAGCTTGGCAAACAGGTAGTTTTCTTCGTTGGTGGCACGGGGCGAGCCGATACCGGCAACTGCGGCAGCACCATACTTGGCTACGATTTCCTTGGTGGCCGACACTGCAGTGGCAAGTGCTGCATCCCAGGTAGCGGGCTTCTGCACGCCATCAACCCCTTTGACCATCGGCTGGGTCAGACGCTCAGGGGCATTAAAGGCGCTATAGCCGAAGCGGCCATTGATGCAGAGGTTGCCGTTGTTGTAGGTGCTGTCATCACTGGTGACCCGACCCACCTTACCGTCTTTGACATGGTATTCAATCTGGCAGCCGGAAGAGCAGAAACCGCAGATGCCGTTTTTCACTTCAAAGGACCAGGGGCGGCCAGCAAACTTGAACGGCTTACTGATCAGGGTACCGGTGGGGCAGGCAGCAATACAGTTACCGCAGAAATCGCAATCAAGCGGCTTACCGCTGACGGTATCAATCAGCGCGCGGTCACCACGGGAAACAGCCTGAATGGCAGCAGGGCCGGTGATCTCACGGCAAACCTTGACGCACTTTTCACACAGGATGCAACGGTTGGGATCGCTCTCCAGAAGCTGCCAGTCATACCGGATCGGCAGCCGCTCCAGATCAGCGGCATACTCTTGCTTGGCAACACTCAAACCGTAGCAGGTATCCTGCAGATCGCACTCACCGGCTGCATCACAGACCGGGCAGTCCAGCGGGTGATTGACCAGCATCAGCTCCATGGTCTTCTTGCGGATTTTTTCCAATTCAGGAGACTGGGTGGTAACCTTGATCCCCTCTTTTACCGGCGTGTTACAGGCGGTCATGGGACGGGCAACCCCTTCCACATGCACGGCACAGACGCGGCAGGCGCCGGTTGTGGAGACCTTCTCCAGATAACAGAGAGTAGGAATCTTGATCCCCAGTTTGCTGGCCGCATCCAGAATGGTGGTTCCGGCAGGAACCTGGACATCAGTACCGTCAATGGTCAGGGTGATAGTCTTATTTTTATCGCAGCATTCAGTGTGTGCCATTGCTTGTATCCTATGCTGAATTTAAGTTTTTGTTACAGTGCAACCATTGCCATGCGGTAACACCGCAAACAACGGTCAGCTTCAGCCTGAGCAGTAGAATCTGCAAAGCCTAATTCCACTTCCTGATAGTTGCCCTTGGAGGCCCGCTCTTTGCCATGGATTTCTTTCTGGCCGGCACGATCAGCGGAATCAAGCCAGGCCACTGACTCATTCTTGTCGTACACCCCCAGATAGGTCAGCAGGTCTTCAAAAATTTCCTGCTCGGTCAGATAGGCCTTACCTTCTTCAAGGTACCGCGCAATCACATTGGCAGCACGGTGGGCATTACCGATACAGGCAACAACCGTTAAGGGACCGATCTCGGCATCGCCTCCGGCAAACACGCCGTCACAGTCAGTGATCAGGGTACGGGAAAGCGGGTTACCCATGCTGTCGTTCAGCCCCTTGCCAGCTGCATCCTTAAGGGGGATATACTTGGTGACCACGGTATTCCACTTGCTGATATCAATCCCCATATCCGGCGGAATGAAGCTCAGATCTGCGTCCTGACCAATGGCCGGGATAACCGTGTCACACTCAACCACAAACTCGCTGCCGGGAACCGGCTCAGGACGGCGGCGGCCCGATGCATCCGGCTCACCCATGGCCATCCGTACGCACTCAACACCGGTTACCTGCTCATTGGCATCAACGATGATCTTGGTGGGCAGCACCTGAAACTCAAACTTGACCCCTTCTTCATCAGCGCCATCAACTTCCCAGACATCTGCAGGCATCTCTTTACGGGAACGTCGATACAGCAGAACCGATTCTTCAGCCCCTTCACGCAGGGCAACCCGGACACAGTCAATGGCAGTGTTACCGCCGCCAACCACGCAGACCTTCTTGCCCATACCGGTGGGACGGCCCATGTAGGCTTCGCGCAGGAAGTCAATACCACCGGTCAGAAAGCCTTTATAGCCTTTGTCCTCACCTTCAACCCCCATCGGTTTTGAGCGGTGGGCGCCGGGGGCCAGGAACACGGCCTCGTGCTTTGCTTTCAGTTCAGCCAGGGAGATATCCTTGCCAACGCGGCAACCATAGACGATCTCAACGCCCATGGACTGGATGATGTCGATATCACGCTGCAGGATATGACGCGGCATCCGGTAGGCAGGAATACCAACCGCAACCATACCGCCGCCAAACCCTTCCGGCAGTGCTTCATAAATGGTGCTGCGATAGCCCTGCAGGGCCAGATAGTAGGCAGCAGCCAGACCGGCAGGACCTGCGCCGACAATACCGACGGTCTTGTTCTTCATAACAGCGGTATTGGCAGGATGCTGCATCTTATGCATCCACTCATAGTCAGAAGCGGTACGCTTCAGCACCATGATATTGACTGAATCATCCACATTCTTACGACGGCAGGCAGCCTCACAAGGGTGCGGACAGACCCGGCCACAAACTGCAGGCATCGGCATGTTCTCACGAATGGTGGCAAGGGCATCGCTATACTGGTAGTTCTTTATTTCTTCAATATACTTGGGGATATCGATGTGAGCCGGACACTTGTCCATACAGGGGGCGGTAATCTTGTGCAGGTACTTCTCATTCTTAGGCTGGCGACTGCCATTACAAAGCGCCTCAAAATCTGCGCGGTAGTGGGTCACCGCATCCAGCACCGGCTTGGTTGCGCTGGGGCAGAGGGTGCATTTACAGTTTTGCAACAGGGCATTCAGGTCAGCCACCTGATCAAGATCATCCGGTTTGGCTTCACCTTTCAGCACCTTTTGCAGCAGGTCAGCCAGCACCTTGGTGCCCTTTTTACCGGGAGTACATTTACCGCAGCAGAACAGGGTCTGTACCCGCTGCATATACTCGGCAGCCATGGCAGGAACATCAACGTCCTTATCAAAGACAATCACGCCGTCCCAGCCCATCATGGCACGCAACGGCTGCTGCCCGTCAAAAGCCACCGGCAGACGATAGCTTGCTGCCACAGGCTCGCCACTTACTGTTCTGTTATCAACGACAGTTCCACCCCAACTTGAGAAAACCACCTGTGCCACAGCCACCTCCAGATTGAACCAAAACCTAATATTTTCGATACGTTAAGTAGTTATTTTGACAGACAAAAAGCCATCCGCAAATTGTATACAGTATGCCTGATTACCATAGACATTCCGCTGAAATCAAGGGAAAAAATATTTTAACCTTTAGACGGTCTGCGACTCCACTCGGCTAAATTTATGCTACAGTACCAGACACTTTTCTAAAGGAGTCGCCGATGCAGACCTATCACCCCTCATTCACAGCACTCTTCTCCATTAATATGGGCTACCGCACTGGCGAACGGATTATGGTCTTCAGCGACCTTATCCGCAGCAATGAGACCCTCAGCGAGGACGACCGTGACCGTCGCACCCGTCTGCATACAACAGCGCAGGAACTGGCCGAATTTGCCGGACAGCAGTATGGCAACGCCTCCTTTGTGGATTTTCCCGCCACCCCGGCCTCCGGTGCAGAACCGCCCCTGGCGCTCTGGTCTGCTGTATTCGGCGCGACCATTATCGAACAGTTAGAAACCACCGGCCTGATGGGACCATTGCTTGAAAAGAACATTAACCCTGTTGGACTGGAGCGGGCCCGGACCATCGTGGCGGCCGCTAAAGATGTCGTGGCCGATATCATCATCGCCCTGTCCAACAACTCCACCAGCCACACCAACTTCCGCAAGCTGGCCTGCCATGCCGGGGCACGCTTTGCCTCCCTGCCCCATTTTGATCCTGACATGTTCGCCAGCTCTATGACCGTTGACTGGCATGCCCTGGCCGCACGCACCAAGCGACTGGTGGAAGCGGTCAACCGGGCTGAGTGGGCCACCGTGGAATGCCCCAACGGCACCGCCATGCATATCTGTAAAAAGGGGCGCCATGCCGAAGGGGATGACGGCCTTTTGACTGCTGACGGCGCCTTTGGCAACCTGCCAGCTGGCGAGGCCTATCTGGCGCCGCTGGAAGGGGAGAGTCACGGCACCATGGTAATTGAATGGGGACCAACCGCCAAGTTGCAGAGCCCCCTGACCCTGACCATTGCTGATGGTAAGGTGACACGGATTGAGGGCGATGATCCACTACGCCAGCGTTTGGAGGCCAAGTTTGCTGAAAACCCCAACTGCCGTAACCTGGCTGAACTGGGGATCGGCACCAATGACAAGGCCAGCCGACCGGACAACGTCCTGGAGGCAGAGAAGATCCTGGGCACCATCCATCTGGCCCTGGGTGACAACACCGGTTTTGGCGGCATTGTGGCAGCGCCGTTCCATGAGGACTATGTCTTCTACCAACCGACCCTGACCCTGATCATGCCGGATGGCACCCAGGAGATCATCATTGATAACGGTCAGCTGCAACTATGACGATCTGGATTGATGCTGATGCCTGCCCGCGGGTGATCAAAGAGATCGTCTTCCGGGCTTCGGAACGCTTGAACCTGCCGGTCATGCTGGTGGCCAACAAGCCGCTCTCCAAGCACCACTCCCGCCTGGTCAGCTCGGTGGTGGTGGATGCCGGACCTGATGTTGCCGATGACTACATTGCAGAACAGGCAACGGCCCAGGATCTGGTGATTACGGCTGATATCCCGCTGGCAGCGCGGATTGTGGCCAAAGGGGCAACCGGGATTGACCCCCGTGGTGAGCTGTACACCGAAGACAATGTGGGGGAACGGCTCTCCATGCGTGACTTGATGCAATCCCTACGGAATGAAGGGCTGGTGCAGGGCGGCCCGGCCCAGTTCGGCATGACCGACCGCCAGCGTTTTGCCTCATCACTGGATCGGGTATTGACCCGGATGATGCGGGAGGCACGGTAGGGCTTGAAGCGTACGTACTCGTGAAGGACACGTGCTGCAGTCAAATAGGCACATACAAGGAGAAAACAGCCGCCTCAGACGCCTGTTTTCTCCTACCTGCCAAAGAGTACCGCCTTGAAACTACCCTGATGCGGCTGGGCGACCAATAGTAAAAAAGTGATATTGATGGGGTGGTCTAGGGCAATAAACTACGTCAAGGCTCACCAGCCGTTTCCTGATATATTAGGTCACAAACTTGAGCAGGAAGGGGCCAATGTCCTGACCGTAGAGATGCTGTCTGAAGTAATCAAATCTTTGCCTGAGCTGGATGCTACGTATCAGACGTACACAGCGCGACTATTGTTCCCGCAGCTCCCGTATCACAGCAGGATCAATGCCGTTACGCCTGCAATACTGATCCTCTAAATCTTCAAGGTAGAACAGATCCAGCCCTGACTTTCTGATGAAGTCCTGCCGCAGCGCAACGTTGCCCCGCACCACCTGCGGCAGGATGGCATTGGAATAGATCGCCTCCAGCTTGACCAGCTCAAAGGCCTTTTGAAACAGCTCATCCGGGATATCGCCCTCCACGCCGTGACGCTGGCGCAGTTCAATGGTGGTAACCCGCCGGATCACCTCCCGCCCCTGGGGGGTACTCATGGCGGCCTGGTTCAGCTTTGACTGCTCGGCTACGATCTCCGCCAGCAGCATGAACAGCCGTTCTTCCTTTTCCAGCTGCTGCAGCCGGCTGATAATCCCCTGTACCGCCTGCAGGTCAAAGAACTTCATGTCGTTTTTCTGGGTTTTGACCGTCTGAATCTGAGCCAGACCATCCACCAGCAGCTTGACCCTGCGGCGTCCGAAGCTGTCCAGCAGCTGACTCTTGAGCAGGTCCTCCACCATCAGGCGGCTGAACAGTCCGGTCCCGATCTCTTCAAACCACTCCATGTCATGCTTCAGCTCCACCAGCAGCTCGACATCAAGCTGGGAACTGCCCATAAAGGCCAGGTGATTCAGGTGGCCGGTGGCCAGTTCCAGCTTGTGGAAGTAGTCAGTCAGCAGGGTGAAGCGCTTTTTGACCGCCAACGGGGCGCCGTCCCGGATCTGTTCATCCAGCTGCTTGCCCAGCTCAAACAGCAGCGTATCAAAGGATGAATCAGCTGCGACAAGGGCCCGTTTACGGGCACAGAGCAGCTGCATCAGCTGCAGGCGGGATAGGCCGGTTGAACCTGATCCATCCAGCAGGACCAGCTGTTGCAACAGGGCCAGCGCCTCTTGCGTAGCAAGCTGATTGGGGTGGCGTGTCATGGTTGGCATGCAGCATCAGATCCGGTCATGGTGGAGATGAAAGCTGAGAGTGGCCCCGGTAACGGTACTGCGCCCGGTATAAAAGAAGATGGCACACCAGATCACCTGCAGAAACAGGATCAGGGCTGGGCTCCAGAGGGTTTTCAAGCCTGACGCAAGCTGGGCTGGTGCACTTACCTCGCCCCCCAGCAGCCAGACCATGGCAAAGGCGTACATAAGCCCCACCAGCCCCATGACCTGATAGGCAGAGATCCTGCCTGCGCCACGATAGTCAGCCCGCATGGTCTCGGAAAAGGAACGCCAGCCCTGGGTAACCGTGGTTGCCAACAGGAAGGCAACGGCATGGTGGGAGGCAAGAAACAGTGCCATTGCCAGCAGGCCGCAGGCGGTATACAGTACGGCTGTAATGGCCTGGATCGGAATAACCTCAACCCCCTCCAGAGCCCCTGCATAGGCAACCTTCTTGGTGTTGCCCTGAAAGACAAAGCCACGTCCGCTGAAAAGCCGGTGCAGCAGGCCGCCATGCTCTGGAACCGGCTTGCCGTAGCAGCAGCCAAAGCTGATGCAGGCCAGTCGCCCCAATCCCTCACCAAAGGCATAGGCGATGGCAATGGCGGCATAGGCCGCCATGACCGGGATCTGGAAGCCGAGCCGCGGACCGGCCAGCCGGTTCAGCAGCTGGATCAGAAACGGGGTGATGATGATCCCCACAAAGACCGCCCCCCCCACGGTGAAGGTGTGGGCCTTCTTCTCCACGATCCGCGCCACCAGCCGCGAGGCCGGTACACAGCAGCAGAGCATGGCGGCAGCCAGCAGGGCCGTACCCAGCGGCGGCACCCCCACCGCCCCCAGCAGTACCAGCAGCACGGCAACCGCCACCAGGTAGGCGTTGGCGGTCAGGAGGCCGTACCAGGTGATGTTGATCCCCGGCCAGCCGTTGCCGTGGGGATCTTTTGCGGTCGGCACCGCGGCAACGATCTGCCAGCGTTCGGCCGGCAAGAAACGAAAGCCCCACCAGAGGTAGGCGCCAAGCAGACAGGTTGCGGCTAACAGGAACAGGACTGCGGACATGGGGGCTCCCCTGGGATGGAATAGGCGGTCTCCGGTTTCAGACCGGGCCGCAGGATGGTGCTGTAGGTGGCGGAGGCATGCGGCGCCTTTGCCAGCACAAAGTTCCGTGCAGCTTCCCCCATCAGGGAAAGCATCAGGTGATTGGCGGTCATACTGCGGATTGTGGCGGTCAGTGCCGCCGCCTCCCCGGCGCTGAACAGCAGCCCGGTCTCACCGGCACGCATCAGCTCCCGGGGGCCGCCGGCATCGGAGACGATCACCGGCAGTCCCGAGGCCTGGGCCTCCAGCACCACATTGCCGAAGGTATCGGTGGCGCTGGGAAAGACGAACAGGTCTGCCGAGGCATAGGCCTGCTGCAGCTCGTGCCCCTGCAGATAGCCGGTAAACAACGCCGGATAGCCGCCAAGGGCCTGCTCCATCTCGCTGCGGTAGGGGCCGTCGCCGATCACGGCCAGGGACAGATCCGCCCCCTCGTCAACCAGCCCGGCAAACGCCTCCACCAGCAGCTCCAGCCCCTTTTCCCGCGAGACCCGGCCGACATAGAGCAGGGTGGTCCTGGCGCTGAGGCCGCGCTCAAGCCAGTAGCGCTCGACCCGCTTATCCGGCGAAAACTGCTCCGTATCGACCCAGCGCGGCAGCGGCTTCATCTTCTCCGGCGGCAGACCGTGGGAGAGCAGCTGCTCCCGCGTACCGTTCGAGGGGACCAGCACCTCTTCCATCTGGTTGTAGAACCAGATCATGTAGCTCCAGGCCGCCTGTTCCAGAAACTCATCATTGGTCAGACTGCGAACATACTGGGGGATGTCGGTGTGGTAGGTGCCGGCCACCGGGATGTTCATCAGCCGGGCGATCAGCAGCCCCAGCAGGCCGACCGTGCCGGGGGTGCTGACATGGATCCGGGTGATCCCTTCCTTCTCGATGTAGTTCAGCACATCCAGGATCGGCGGGAAGCTGAGCTTCAGCTCAGGGTATTCCGGCAGTACGAAGTCGCCCACCGCCTGGAACTGTTTCACCCCGGCAGGTGGTGCCTGGCTGCCGTCGCCGGAGGTGATCACGGTCAGGCTGATGCCCCGTTGCTGTGCGGTACTAATCAGACGGTGGATCGTCATGGCCACGCCGTTGATCTCATCCAGCGTATCGGTGAACAGGGCGATCTTCTCCTCTGCCGGCGCAAACGGGACCTCCGGCAGCCGTTCCGCCATCTCGCGGATCAGCTCCTTGCCCTTGTGCTGATGATGAAAGGCCAGGTAGTAGGGGGAAACCAGCAGATGCACCAGGCCGATGGTGCCGGCCGTATTGAGGTAATCAAAAAAACCGGCCTGCAGGGAGAGCGACATGAGACGGTTGGTGTAGCGGTACAGGATCCGGTTTGCCAGGCGGCTGGTGACCATGAAGATCTTGTGGTTCAGGTCGGCCCCCTTCAGCCCTTCCAGAAAGGGGACATCGTTGAGCAGCTGCCGGGCCTCGCTGTCCAGCAGTTCTTCAAAGCCAAGCTCCCTGGCTGAGCGTTTTTCCGGCAGGTTTTTCAGCACGAACAGCCTGATCTTTTCCACAAAGGAGCCTTTGTCCGTGCCCAGATTGAAAAAGCGGTCCAAAAGGGCGCTGACAAAGGGGGTGGCGCCCCGCCTGCGCTCGCCGAAACGCTCCCGGTAGAAGCTGTGGGCCACGCCATAGAGGCTGTGGGCCATGGTCAACGGCCCGCCATGCTCCCCTTCCGCCCAGGTGCTGCCCTGCCGGACGGCATCAAGAAAGGCGCCGAGATCCTCGCCGCAATGGCTGCAGGTGTGGGCACGGGCAATGAACAGGCCGCCGTGGTCATCGGAGCCGCCCACCACCCCCTTACGGTGCGGCTCGTCACCCAGCGGGGTCAGGTTATGTTTATCGGCCAATCGTTCGATCAGCCCCTGGGTCAGTGTTCCCACCAGTGTCGCGGTAACGTTGTTAAACCGGCTGGCCCGGCAGCCGTTCCGGATCTCAAAGGTCTGAAACAGTAACAGGCATTTTTCAATTATCTCCACGGTCAGCTTATCGTTTTGAGCATAGAGCGGGTGGGCCAGAAAATGGACAATCCGCTCCTGATTGAGGTAGGCAACCAGCTCGTAGACATTCTTGCGCAGCCCCATGATCTCCCTGAACTGGGCCTCGGAGATATGCAGCACCACCAGATGGGCCTTGCAGCCGTTCTCCGGGAAATGGGTGGTAATCTCGGCGCTGATAAAGGTGTTGGGCAGATGGGCGATCTCCAGCGCTCCGCCAATGGCGTTGTGGTCGGTGATGGTGACATACGTCATCCCCCGCGCCAGGGCGGTCTGGTAGAGCTGCCGGGGTGTGGTGTAGCTCTCCGGGCAGTTGAATTTGCGCATGACCCAGTAGGTCGGCTTGTTGGAGTAGCTGGAATGGACGTGCAGGTCTGCCTTAAAGGTTTTCATGGCTGCCTCTCGCGAGTTATAGCGGTTACGCCTGGCCTGAACAGTGTCACGGTTGCGTTTCATACGTTTTTCTGCTGATTCACATCCTAACAGCCCACTGTTACGTTCAGGTTAAGGTGGTGCAATAATCGCGTGGCTTTAATCCCCAAACGGCAATTGCCGCAAAAGAACACAAGGTCTGTGCAGTTCTTTGAGAACTTTGCGTTCTATGGCGGCTAAACTGCATTTACATAGGTTGACAAAAAGAAAATGAAAAACGCCATGAAGTCCTGTTTAATCAGGCTTCACGGCGTCTTGATCTGGTTGGTTTTATCAGGAATTGAGACGCGCCCCTATGGGGAACGTTAGCAGGTCTGGTTACTCAATCTTATTGAATACTCAAGCCATCAACAATCATGCTGCCGCTCGAAATTGTTAAAATTCCACTCAGTGTAGTGAAACCGGTGATACTGCTGAAATCATCGGCATAACCTCCTTTTAGAGTAAAGGAGATATCGCGATCAAGGGTCAGGTCTTCTACAAATGTCAACTCTTTGGATTCTATAACGCCATCAGCACTGACGGCACTATAGGCGCTGCTTAATGTGCCGTAATAGGTGTCGCCTATCCTGGCATTGGGTATAACGGAGAATGTGGCGGAAACTGACTTATCAGTATCCATGGTAATCTCGCATGTACCGGAAGAGTTTGTACAAGCTCCATTCCAGCCATCGAATGACGATCCGGCTGAGGCGGTAGGCAACAGACTTACCAAGGTATTGGCCGTATAGGTGCTGGTTCCAATATTTCCGTTCCAGCTTAATGTGCCGCTATCTGGTGTTATTGTGCCGGTACCGCTGCCCAGCTTGGTTACGCTAAGAGTGGGGTTTATGGAAATGTAGATTGAAGCAGGCCAATCTATATAGTTCGCGGATTCAAGTGGCTATTGCGGTAAAGGTGCCGGACTGGGCTTCACCACAATCCCAGTAATAAATAAATCCACTTACTATAGGATAAGGATCGTACAAAAAAATTGTCCCTACTGAATTGATAGCGTTTCCATTAAGCGTAACAGTATGATACGCAGCATATCCTGCCTGTCGGGTAACCACATACAGTCTTTGGCCAGCCTCACGTGAAACGGAGATACTGGAGGGTGAAGCGGATGTACTCACACATTGTAAAACGTCTACATCATTTCCAGTACATACCGCAATGATGTCAAAGCTGGTAATTATAGGTGCCGGTCCTGCAAGTACGCCGTTTGGAATTAGGCACTGTGTAAACACTATAATTATCAAAAACAGCTTGGCGCTTTTTGTCTTCACACATCCTCACCAGTATAGATATTCATAGTTAAGCAGGAATAGTTTTTTCACCACGGTTTGCCACAAGTGATTCGAGAACATCAATTATCCGCTGAGTGTTCACGGTAGATATGCTGATACCATCCTCATACGCCGCAATGGCTCCAGTCATATTTACAGATGCACCACGTTGCCGATGGGAAGTTAATGATTCGAGAGTGTCAATGGTCTTTTGTCGCTCCTCAAGTTGCTGCGAATCTCCGAAAGATTTAGCTGTTTCTAGCTGAATTTTTTCATACTTAAGCAAATCCACGGCCCCATCAGCCCCCATATTCAAACCAATAGTCTCTCCACCTTTTAGTGACTTCATAATTGTAGGTAGGCTTGACATAACTACAGCTTCAACGTTTGAAATTAGACCGTTGCTATACAAATCTTTAGCTAGACTAGGTATCTTATCCAAAGCAATATGTCTTGGGTCATATTTAGAAGCGATTTCAGAGATCGTTGAGGAGTACCTGTCTGTTGCCGATGCAGCATTTTCTGCTGATTGACTGTTTTTTGCCTTTGATGCTGTTCCTGTTGCAGCAACACCTGTTGTCGATTGCACGGATGATACGTTCATAATGCCCCCCATGACAGCTTTGCTTGTTTGTGAATAACTTGGTTAAAACAATGAGATGCCTCGCCGCATGCCACCACATCTATTTTAACTTTTCGTCAACTCTTCACAAAACTACACAAAAAAGGCGACATTTCTACTGGCTGTCAATCATGAGAGTATTTTTCCCGCTGTTGCATGGACTGCCCCGCCTGGCACCGTCCGCTGCCGTTGCCAATAAAGAACGCACCCGGATATCGGTCTCCACCAGCGGTTTGGTAAAGCCCAGACTGAAACGGCTAGCCACCCCGCAGCGCCCCTGATTCTGCAGCAGGTCTGCGGCAAAGCGGACCCTGCCGGGCTGGAAAAGCAGGATATCGGTGCTGCTGCCGGGGCGGTAGAGGCTCTTGGGCTGCCCCTTTTTCAGAAACATGCCGACCCTGACCTGGCGGGGATCATCGTAGCCCTGGTCGCTGTAGGCCTGCACGATATCACCAATCATCAAGGCTACCACCTCCACCATGACCACCAGCCCGACCTGGCTGCCCCCCTCAACATCGGTATCGATCAGGGTCACCACCCGCTTGTTCTTGGAATAGGGGGTAACCATGCTGACCACGGCGGTGGGGTTGCAGCAGTGATAGGTGCCGTCAATGCTGTAAAAATCAACCACCTTGCCTGCCACCGGGGTATGGTTGTAGTGGTACTTGTCAGGGGTCAGGCGAAAAACGGCAAAATTACCGTTTGCAAAGCGCTGGTGCCAGAAGCTGCGTTCAGGGCCGATCAGCTCTTCAAAGCTGAAAAACTTGTCTTTCAGAAAGAACAGTTCCGTCTCCTGTAGCGAGCCGACAATCACCCTGGCATCGGCCGGCGAGACCACTGCAGCCGGATCATCCGGCAACGGGCGGCACTGCTCATACCGGATCCTGCGCTCAAAGACCTTGCGGGCCGTATCCAGCGTGTGCGGGGGATCAAGGCATTCTGCCAGATCAATGCCGCAGCGGGCAGCAAAGCCCTGGCGGTGTAAGAGTGGACGATCAAAATTGACCGCCCCCAGCAGCCGGGATGACCAGCTGCTGGTTAGCAGGCGAAACAGTCCGCTGCTGTTTTCCCGAACCTGATGGTAGAGCAGCTGCACCATCCGGTCACCCAGCAACTGCTCGGTCATCACTGCCCCGCTATCCCGCTCGATATACTGGTGCAGCAGCATCCGGTTCACTCCTTCCGGCCATGGACAGTTGCTGATCATGATAGACCTTCACCAGCAGCAGGTTCATCAGGCGCTGCAGGGTCGGGATATCAGCCTGTTCTTGTAGAATATCCTGTCTAACCGCAGCCAGAAACTGATCCACCCCCTGCCCCTGCAGAATCAGCAGTAACGCCTTGCGCAGCGGTTCATCCAGCTCTGCTGCCTGCCGATCAAGCTGACCGCATTCCCCCTGCAGCAGGTCAAAGGCCTCGGCAGTCTGCTGCTTACGCAGGGTGGTGCGGTAGTACTCTTCTGCAGCGGTGTTAAAATCACGGGCCTCGGTTTTCAGGGCAGAGCTGCTGCCCAGATGGGCCAGGATGCCGCTCGTCAGACGGCCGCTGGCAGCGTACTGGTCCGGTTCCCTGATCCGCTGTGCAAGGTCGGCAATCGTATCCTGCAACCCCATCTGTTCGATCAGGTCAGCCCCATCCTGCCGCAGGACACCCAGCAGCGCCAGCCGGTAGTCCAGGACCGGCACCCGCAGGTAACCGGGGTAGCGCTTGCTGGGGCGCACCCCCTGGGTCCTGCTGATGATCCGGTGCAGGAAGCTGTTGGCGGTGTCCTTGCGGACAAAGAAGGTGGGCAGGCCTATGGCTGCCCCAAAGAAGATCTGGCGCCGCTCACTCTCCAGTGACGGATCATCCGGTATGCTCTGGTGATCAACTCCTTGCGCCATATACTTGTAGGCCAGGGCCGTGATCAGGGTTTGCAGGTCGGCTGCCCGGCCCATGTCACCCTGAAAGGTTTGGAACAGGCTGTAGTGACGCCCTTCAAAGCCGGAGAAGCCCATTTTGGCAAACTCACGCTGTTTGTAGAGCAGGTAGACCGACATCTGCTCATCAAAAACCCCCATATCAGCCAGATCACGCCGCAGCAGGTCGGTGTTGCCGGGCTGGCCGTTCAGGGCCGGGCTGCGGTCGGTTGAGAGCAGGCAGACCAGATAATCCACCAGACGGTAATCCGGCACAAAATCACCTTTCAGACCAAAGGCACGGCTGAGAAAGGAATCCAGTGCCGGAGGACCAAACGGTGTGACTGATTGTCCGAAAATGGAGATATCCGCCTTCTTGCGCCAGCGCCGCCAGAGCATCCGCAGATGGGTGTAATCCAGCTCATGGGGCAGGAAACCCAGCGCCTTTTCAGGGTGAAAATCCCTGAAGGCCAGCCGGAACGGGGCAGCGGTGTAGGAGCCGACAAACAGCGGCAGAAAATGTTCACTGATCTTGATGGTCAGATCACCCAGCAGCTTTTCATGGGCTGCCTTGAAGCCTGATCCGCTGTCCTGCAGGGCTGCGGTCAACCCGCGGCTGCCGATACTGATATGGGTGCCGTTGTTGGCCAGACTGACATTGGAGACAGTGGGCAGCACCACCAGATTGTTGAGGATGATCCCGGCATCCTTCAGCTTGGCCACGGCATTGAGTTGGCTGCGGGACAGGACCTGATGGCAGAGCTGCATGTAGCGGAACTTGTCTTCCCCACGATCCCAGCCGGAAAGACAGGGGCTCATGAACAGCTCACGGTAGAAACTGTCCGGAATATGGTCGTTCAGCTCTTTCTGACGCACCGGCGGGTGAGGGGCAAAATAGGCAAAAGCCTGCTGGCCATGTTCGGTGATGCCAAAGGCCTGGTTGGCGTACTGAAGCAACAGCTGGGTCATCAGGAAACGGATGGCGGTCTCCCTTGCAATGGCAGCCCCCATGCCGTTCCGGGGGGTCAGGGAAACCACATTGAAGGAGAAGGTTTCAGGCGAGGTGTTGTCGTTCAGGTAGTGCCCCAGCAGACGAATACCGGTCTGCCGGATCAGATCAGGCAGGATCTGCTGGGAACCGATCAGGTCGGCCAGGGCCAGTTTGATCAGATAACTGATCGGCAGACGCAGCATGACTGTGCCATCTGCGGCATGGAAGAAAAAACGTGCTGCATCGGCCCGCTGCCCGGCTGCAGGGTTCTGTTTGTCAGCCAGCAGGTCATGTTCCAGCACCTGGCGGGTATAGGCTGAAAGCCGCTTGAGCGGAAAACGGACCCAGCTGTTTTCCCAGACCTTGCTGCTGTTATCCGCCAGAAACCGCTCCAGATCAGCCACTGCCCGCTGGGAGGTCTCGCCGGATGCGGCCCGTTTCATCATGTTGGCAAAGTAGTTTGACTGTTCAATGATCAGCGGCAGATCAACCTGCCGTCTGTCTCCGGCCACCACCGCCTGCAGCTCACTCTCAGACCCGGCAGTAACATCCCCCACTGAAAAAGGGAGTGAGGCAATCAGGGTTTCCGGCTGACCCAGACTGACACCGGCCAGGACAAGGGCCTGGTGCACGCAGACAGACTCCTGCCTCTGTTTTTCGTTGGCTGTTCTGTAGCGTGGAGACGACAATTCCGGCATGCAAGCCCCGTACGATCTGGTGGGTGATGAAGGCAAGCATACCGTTACAGTATGTCGGATCTGCATGGAGCAGGTAACAATCAGGTGAATTTTCAACTACTATCCACAACAGGCAGGATATGTTTATATCTTCCACATCAAAAGTGACAAACAGCTGTCATCCATACCCTGGAACTTGGAAAAGGACTGTCGGGCGAAAGATTGGGGCTGATCAGGACATCTATTTGTGCAAACGGCTGCAAACAAGGGTTGAACTATTTACCTCATCACACGCCTGATCTCTGCTGATAAGCTCTCTATCCTGAACGGTTTTGCAACATAGCCGTCGCACCCAGCCTGCAGCAAACGTTCCCTGTCCCCCTGAACAGCATGCGCAGTGACGGCAATTATCGGTATATGAGATCCTGCTTCCTTTTCCCTGATCAGCCTGACAACCTCATCACCGTTCATCACCGGCATCTGGATATCTATCAAGAGCAGATCAAAAGCCCCCTGCTCCCATGATTCAAAAGCCTGTTTTCCATCCATTGCTAACGTAACCCGGCAGCCGAGTTTTTCCATCAGTTTCTTTGCGTACTTACTGTTGGCCGGATTATCTTCAGCAATAAGCACAGACAAAGGTCCCTCTGCCAGTTGCAACGGCTTCAGATCCGGTGTGCCCTCATCATCAGTCGTCGTGCCAGGGCGGGAAGGCACCGTGCAAGGCAGCAGCAGGTGGAAGGTACTGCCTTTGCCGGGCTTGCTTTCAACCGTAATACTGCCACCCATCAGTTCTGCGAGCTTGCGGCTTAGTGCCAGCCCAAGACCGGCGCCGCCCTGTTTACGAGTGTATGATTCATCTGCCTGGGTAAAAATATTGAATATGTAGTCAATGAGCTGCGGTTCAATACCGATACCGGTATCAGTTACGGCAATATCAAGCAGAATGATTGAGCCGTGACGTTCTCCAGCTGTTACGCTGAAGGTTATGCCACCCTGATCAGTAAATTTAACCGCATTTGAGAGCAGGTTGGCAAGAATCTGCATCACCCTGACCCGATCACCCAACAGCGTATCAGGGACTGCGGCGGACACCACGCTCTGAATCGTAAGGCCTTTTTCCTTAATGCCTGCCTGCTGCATCGTTATGACCTCTTTAATGCACGCACGCAGTGAATATTCAGTATGACACAGCTGGAACTGCTCAGCCTCAATCTTGGTTATGTCCAGTATGTCACTGATCAGGGCGGTCAAATTTTCTGCAGATAATTGCAGAGTATTCAGGTACTCCTGTTGTTCTTCTGAAACGCCGGTCATTGAAAGCAGCTGAGACATTCCGATAACGCCATTAAGCGGCGTGCGGAGTTCATGGCTCATATTGGCCAGGAAAGCGGACTTTGCCTTATTTGCAGACTCAGCCATCTCTTTTGCCAGGTGAAGCGCTTCTTCCGTTTTCTGCCGTTCGGCTATTTCTTCTTCAAGCATGGTTGCCTGAAGCCGTAGTTCATTTTCTGCTGTGGTGCGAGCTTGCAGCTCTTCCTGCAACCCGATGGTTTTCTCTTCCACTTCGTTACGCAACCTGATGTTAAACCAATACAGCCCCAAAACAGAGAGAGCAGTGGCAACAACAGCAGCAAGCACGGCATGGAGCGTCTCATATTCTGAAATCAAGGGCGCCCGAATTGACTCTATGGCCCGTATCTGCCCCTCTTGCTCGTTGAAACCGCCCTCGCCCGGATAAAGCGCCTGCAGACCAAGGGGCGCATCCTGCCGTTTTCCATGGCAGCGCAGACAGGTCTTGTTATTTTCTTTGTAGGGTATGGCAACATAGATATATTTTTTGCCCTCAAGGGTAATCACTGACCGGTAACGCTGCAGCGCCCTGTCAGCATTAAACTTTTTAATCAGATCGGATTCAAGCTGATCAGCCTTGTTAACCGGGTTACGGGGATTTTCTGCGGCAAGTTTGTAATAAATCTCTGGATGCCCATGCTTTATCAGCTCCTGATTGTAGAGCCCATGCATATTTCTGATTATGTAGGATGATGAGAAAATGACAGGAGAATAATAGGACTTCGAGATTTCACCACCATCAATAGCCCTGAAAAATTCAGGATGCATGATCTGATGGATATAATGGTGCAGCCCCCGCTGGGAAAGTATGACGTTTTCGACATTACGCTCAGCGCGGTCTAAAATACGGTTATAGGCAAGATAATAGGTGCCGGCAGTGGCCATTGCAATAAACAGCACGGCAACAAGGTAGCCGAATCTGTATTTTTTGCGGTTCTTATTCATGCTGGCAGCTCACTGTCACTACCTCCCGCCGGTGATCGCATTCGGATAACAACCCGCTACTCGCACAAACAGGGGTCTAACAAAAATGACAAAACAGCTTTGTATTACAGAGTATAGTCTGGATCTGAGCATTTGCAATCAGATTAGCACCAGATTAGCACTGAACAACGCAAAAGCCTCACATCCCCGGCTGAAAAAGGAAGTGAGGCAATCAGGGTTTCCGCCTGATCCAGACTGACACCGGCCAGGACAAGGGCCTGCTGAACTGTTGACGGCTGCGCAACGTGGGCGGACTACACCATGGGACGGAAAACGGGTACCGATTATGAAACAGCACGCCGTTTCCGGTCTGCTTTTGGTGAAGAGAGCAACGCATACAGGGAACCGTACAACGCAATCAGGATTGCATCAGGAACCTGGTGAGATGCAGATTATGGGTGAAACTGTCCGCTGACGGCAGTTCTCCATGCCAACCATGAATGATAAGCGGCACATCGGCTTCATACAGTGAACCATGCGCCCGGTATCCCGCGGGGAGCTCCTCACGGCCGGTTTCCAATTCACCAAAAACCGTGTTGCGGTCGCCCAACACCATCAAGTCACCAATAAAATCAGGCGGGAGATGAAACCGTGCCACTGCCTCTTCCTTGTCAATGACCTCTTCCACCCCTTCCAGCGACGCACAGATCGCTCGCACCCGTACCTTGTCAGATGGTTCATGGAGCCAGACCCAGCACGAACCGGCGAAGTTGCGATGATGGACGATGTAATAGTCCCGTTCCGGTGACAGGCTGAAACGGATGGGAGCCCCCTGCTCGGCACAGGTGCGGGTGAGATCCCAGCAGCGCGCCTTGGCGTTCATGCCATGGTCAGCAGTAATGAAGAACGCGGCATCCGGGGCCGCAGCCCGTGCCTCACCGATCAGCTCATCCATGCGGGCAAGATGCCGTTGTGACTCCTGCTCTGCAGGACTCCAGCGGTGCATCGGATAATCGGTTGTGTGGAGATAGATAATGCCGATATCGGGTCTGTTCTTCAGCAGATCGATGGCAACCTCCCAAAGCCAGTGGTTGATCTCGCTGCTGTAGATATCAGCCGGTTTGCCATAGCGTTCGACCAGCTCCTGTTCCGGAGCCTCGGCCGCTATGGCGATCTCCGCATCCCTGTAAAACAGCTCCCTGCTCTTGCGCTTGGCGGTCAGCAGCGCCCCTTTGACCCCTTTTTTACGACCCCACTGAATCACGGTGTCAACACGGATCAGGTCAGCACTGTTCATGTAGACCGGCTGCCCGCTTGTCTGGTCATAGTAGGAGTTGGCGGAAATCCCGTGTTCATCGGGCCAGGCGCCACAGCAGACCGACACGTTATTGACGTTGGTCACCGTCGGGACCACCCCCTTAACCTGCCGATAGAAGCCGGTATCTCGCAGCATGTGGAGGTTCGGCAGTGGTTCCTGCTCAAAATAGTCCCTGCCGAGGCCATCAAGCAGCGCTACGACGATCCGTTGCGGGATGCTGCTCTGCTCACTCATGCTGCAACTCCTTGCCTGGCAACCTCGATCAGCCAGCCGGTGAGGTCATAGTTCATCTCGAACCGGTCTGAAGCCGGCAACGTACCACGGTACCCGGAGATGATCAGCGGAATGTCATTTTCATACATCGAACCATGATTACGATAATCCGGCGCCAGCAGTTCCTGGGGGCTCTCCAGATCACCGAAGACCGTATCCTTGTCAGCCAGCACCACCAGGTCGCCGATCCGCTCAGCCAGCAGATCGAAACGTGCTGCGGCTTCTTCCCGTGGAATCACCTCTTCCACGCCGTCAATGCCAAGGAGAAACTCGGTCACCTGCGCCAGATCGTCATCAGAATGGAGGTAAACGTAGGAAACGCCACCGAAGCCGCGGTGGTGTTTAAGCAGTCGATCGGCAACCGGCGAGACACAGAAGCGCAGGTTGATGCCGTGCTCAGCACAGCTCTTACGCAGGTCGATGCAGACACGCTTCGAGTTCATACCGTGGTCGGCAGTGATCAGGAACAGGGCATCCGGAGCGATGGTCTGAGCCTGTTCCAACAGGTCGTCGAGTCTGTTCATATGGTCAATGGACGCCTGCTCCTCCGGTGCCCACATATGCATCGGGTAATCGGTGGTATGCACGTACACCAGCCCGATCTCGGGTTGGCTGGCCAGTATGTCGAGGGCGATCTCCCACAGCCAGTAATTGACTTCACTGCTGTACATAGGTGGCGCAGGACCAAACTTGGCAATCACTTCTGGCGACGGGTTTTCGGCTGCCACGGCAATATCGGCGTCAGCTCCCACCAGAAGCAGCGTCTTTTCCTTGCAGGTCAGAAGTGCCGAACCGACACCCCGCTCACGAAACTGCTGAAAGATTGTCGGAGAAAGAATGGTTTTGGGGTCTTCAAGAAACCTGGCGGTGCCTGCAGCCTCATCGAAATAGCAGTTGGTGGTGACGCCATGCACCGCAGGCGGGGCGCCGCAGATAATCGAAATATTATTGGCATTGGTCAGGGTGGGGAACACCGCCCGGCCACGCTTCAGCATGCCGTCTGCTGCCATCTGCTTCATGGTTGGCAGAAGGTTCTTTTCGTAATAGTCATAGCCAAAGCCGTCATACATACAGACCACTGCGCGCTGCATGGTTTAACCTACCTTTCCGGATACAAAGTCAGCTACCTGGGAATTTTTGGGGGAGGTAAAGATCTGTGCGGTTTCACCCTGTTCAACCGCCACACCGTCACTGAGGAACAGACATTGATCGGAGATCCTCCTGGCCTGGGCCAGGTTGTGGGTAACGATTACCACCGGCAATGACTGCTTCAGGGTCATGACCATCTCTTCAATCGTGGCAGTGGAGATCGGATCAAGGGCCGAACACGGTTCGTCCATCAGCAGCAGTTCCGGACCATTGGCCAGGGTCCGGGCAATGCACAGTCGCTGCAACTGGCCGATGGAGAGGCGTGAGGCCGGGTCATGCAGCCGGTCTTTGACCTCGTTCCATAATCCTGACTGCTGGAGCGATGTCTCAACCACCTCGTCGGCCTCCCGACGTGAGATGCTGCGATGAAAGCGGGCGCCAAACAGGACATTTTCTCTGATGGACATCGGAAAGGCCACCGGCTTCTGCTGCACCATGCCGATCCGTTTACGCACCAGGCGTTGATCAACGACAGAAGAACAGAGGTTATCCGTACGGAACATGATCGTACCCGCCGTCATCCTGGCGCCGGGGATCATCTCCAGGGTCCGGTTCATGGCCCGCATCAAGGTGGACTTTCCGGAGCCGGAAGGGCCGATGATGGCAAGGATCTTACGGTCCTGAGCGGCAGTTGAGACCTTCTTCAGAACCTCACGGCCGTTGACCGCAACACTGATCTCCTTAACCTGCAGGGTTGGCGGACACGAAACGGTGTAATGGTTTGTCATTGCCAGTGGCGCCGTTGGCGTCCCGGTGGTGGTCTGTATCGCTAGTTCCATCTGAAACTCCCGAGTCTGCGCAGCAACAGTGCGCTGAAATTGAAGATGAGCAGTCCGATGACCAGTACCAGGGCGGTACCGAATGCCTGCTCCTGGGAAATGGCCTCCGACACGAGGTGATAGAGGTGGGTCGGCAGGGTCATGACCGGTTCGTCAAACCCAGGGTTCCCCCTGGAGAAGTAGACGCTGGCGGTGAAGAGCACCGGAGCGGCTGAGCCAACCGCATGGCCCACGGCCAGCACCATCCCGGCAACAACCCCCGGCCAGGCCCGGGGCAGCAGGACCCGCTGCACCAGATAGGTTCTGGTCACGCCGAGGGCCAGAGCAGCCTCCCGGTAGGTCTCGTCAACCCGTTGCAGCGACTCCTGAATGGCGATCACCATGATCGGGAACATGACCATGGCCAAAGTCACCCCGCCGGCCAGGAGCGAGATGCCAAACTTGCAGAACACCACCAGAAAGGCATAGCCAAACAGCCCGTAAATAACCGAAGGAACCGCCACCAGGCATTCGATCACAAAGCGGATAACCCTGGAGAAGCGGGAGTGACGGTCGAACTCCGCCAGGTAGATACCGCCGGCGAATGCCAGGGGCGTGGCGATACCGAGACCCAGGATTGCAAGGTACAGCGACCCCTGGATTGCCGGCCAGATGCCGCCGCTGGAACCGAGTGGCGACCCTTTGGGGAAGCTGCTGACAAACGCCCACGACAGTGATGAACCGCCACCAACCAGCAGGTAACCGACGATGGCCGCCGGCAGGAGAAACCCCAGACAACCGAGCCCCCACAGCAGGCCGGTGAAGAGCTGGTCATAGCGGTGTTCCCAGCGGTTGATGCCTGTCGGCAGCTGCCCTGAAACAGCGGTTGTTGATGACGATGCACTAGCCGTGAACATGGCGCAGACTCCGGCGTTTTACGGTCCAGACCACAAGATTGATCCCCATGACAAACAGGAGGAGCAAGAACCCGGAGGCATAAATGGCCTTGTACTTCTGGGACATCAGGGCTGTTTCCCCCAGCTCGGTGGCGATCAGGGCGGTAATCGGTTGTCCCCGGTCGAACAGTGACTGGGGTGAGGCGACCGAGTTCCCGGCCAGCATCAGCACGGCAAGGGTCTCGCCAAGTGCCCGGGCCAGGCCGAGTGCAACGGCGGCAAACAGGCCCGGCAAAGCCTTTTTGAACAGCACCCGGCGGGTCACATACAGGTGGGTAACGCCCAGGGTCAGGGCCGCATCCTTCAGCTCCAGCGCCACCCCCTGGAACGTCTCGGCCGCAGTACTGGCAATAAAGGGGAGCACCATCACCGAAAGGATCAGGCCGGCAATCAACAGGCATTCCCCCGCCGGCATCTCAAACCAGGTCTCAAAATTCTTTACCAGGGTGATGTAGCCGAAGAAGCCGTAAACAACCGCCGGAATCCCGGCCAGCAGTTCCAGTGCCGGCTGGAGGATCTTGCGCATCAGCGGTGGTGCCATTTCGGCAATAAACAGGCCGATGCCGATGCCGATCGGCACGGCAATGGCAAGGCCGATACCGGCGGCCGTGAAGGTCGAAACCCAGGCATGGAAGATGCCAAAGGTGGGCGGCGTGGCCATCGGCGCCCACGGCTGCCGATACAGGAAATCTGCCAACGGAATACCGAAGTCATGGAAGATTGACGATTCTCTGGCCAGGAAGGCGATCATCAGGAACAGGACCGCCATGCTGCAGCAAAGCAGGACCAGACAGAGCAACCTGACACTACGGTCTTCATAGGCGTGAAGTCTGTGCGGAAGCATCGGCTGTTATTTGACCTTTCTGACCGGAACGTAGCCATGTTCCATGACCACGTTCTGCCCCTCGCTGAGCATGTAGTCGACAAAGGCCTGTACCTCAGGCTCGGCCGGTTCCTTCACGAGCAGCAGCAGCGGCCGGGTAAGCTTGTACTTGCCGGAGACCACGTTATCGTTGGTCGGCTCAACCCCCTCATACTTCAGGATCTTGATAGCCGGGTTCTGGCTAGCCACAACAGAGGAGAGGTAACCGATGGTACTGCTGTTGGTTTCCAGCTTTTTGATGTTGGCCCCCTGGGAGGGAACCTGAATGGCCTTGGGGGTGAAGGTCTTTTCTTTCAGCAGTTCTTTCTGCAGTAGCTCGGTGGAGCCGCCGGCGGCATCACGCATCTGCACCAGAATCGGCTTTTTGGGCAGCGACTTGTCGATATCACTGAAATAGGCTGCCTCGCCGGAGAATATCCGCACCACATCCTTCCGGGAAAGGTTGTTCAGCCTGGCCAGGGGGTTCTTTTTGTTGACGGCAAAGGCCAGACAGTCCTTGCTGACCAGAACCTCCTTATGCTTGTTAAGCTGTCCCTTCTCTTTTGCGCTAATGTCCCGCGAGGACATGCCGATCTGCACCGTACCGTCAATAGACGATTTAACGCCGAAACCTGACCCTCCGCCGGTCACGTAGATGACAACCGGGACCTTGGGCATGGCAGGATTGACCTTATCCCAGGTCTTGTATTTCTCCATAAAACGGCTGGCAGCATCGGCTACAACGGGGAGCAAGGTTGTGGAGCCGCCAATCCTGACCGTCCCGTCAAAGGCATAAGCGGCCGCAGAAATCAGCACCATACAAAGGGAGCAAAGCGTAAGCACAAGCTGGCGTTTCATGAAATACCTCCTGGAAAAGTTGCCGCAACGTATCATGATGGCCTGCATCTGTATGAAACATCTCCGTTATTTTCAGGTAAAGGATCTGTTACAGGCAGCGTCAAAACGTCACAAGTATGCTAAAATTATCTTTCCGCTTTTAAAGTGACAGACGGCTGTCACCCACACCTGCTATATTCCACGCTATACTGTGGGCGAATAAAAAGACAAATAATACCAGTTACCTCTTATTTGTTCGACATCAGTTAAATGCCCACACACAAAGGACCACCTGCTTTTTATGTACAAATACAGCAATAAGATCGATGCCCTTACCGCAATACTGAAAAGACTGGACACCGGGGAGAGACTGACGCCGGAGTTGCTGGCAAGGGATTTCCATGTGGGGGTACGCACCATCTACCGCTACTTGAACCACCTGCAATCGGCAGGGTATCCGATCTACTTTGACAAGACAGACAAAAGCTACCGGTTCCTAGACAATTTCAGGTTGAACCAGCTTAAATCAGGCACCGGCGATGAGGCTTTTGCCCTGCATCCGATTAACAACATGAGCGGTGTGGCCATTGCCACCTTCCGTACCAGCGGCGAATGTATTCACAAAAATACGGCCATGACCCGCCTGATGGGCTGTGCAAGCTGGAGCAGTTGCAACGGCAATTTCCGGCAGCTGGACTGGTGGCAGGATTCAGGGCTGCTTGCCATGGCAGACGAAGCGATTGAGACAGGGCGGGAGGTCTGCCGTGATATTACCCTGACCATTAACAAGCGCGAGCGCTGGATACAGGCCCACCTGACCCTGGTCAAGCAGGAAAAGGGCACCTATCTGGTATTTCTGGCCCAGGATCTGTCCCCCCGCATGCACAAAGAGATACAGGTTGCCCGTTTCTTTGCCGCCATGAACCAGTCGCCCAACCTGATTCTGGTGACCGATACCGAGGGGACGATTGAATATGTCAGTGAGCGGGTGGAAGAGCTGACCGGTTATAGCGCTGAAGAGCTGGTGGGCGCCACCCCCCGCATCCTCAAATCCGGCCAGACCCCGCCCGAGGTATATCAGAACCTCTGGAGCACGGTCAGCCGCGGCTACACCTGGAGCGGTGAGCTGTACAACCGCCGAAAAAACGGCGAGCTCTACTGGCAACACCTCCAGATATCACCGATCCGCAACCATCATCAGGATATCCGTCGTTATGTGGCGGTGATAGAAGATATTTCGCGTCAGAAGCTGCTTGAAGAAGAGATCTACACCTATGCCATCAGCGACCGGATCACCGGACTGTACAACCGCAAGATACTGCTGGAACTGGGGAACCGTGACATCGCGGCGGCACAGCGTTACGGCCGCACCATGACCCTCTTGATCGTGGATATTGATCATTTTAAAGAGATTAATGACCGTTTTGGTTATCCGGCCGGTAACCAGTATCTGCAGCAACTGGCAACCCTCTGCCGCGCCTCGGTGCGGACCACCGACCTGATCGGCCGGACCGGCAAAGACTCCTTCGGCATCCTTTTAACCGAATCTGTGCTCGTCGATGCCCTGCAGGTAGCTGAACGGATACGGGAAAAAGCCGGGCAAATCAGGATAGATACGGCGGAAGGGGCACTTACCTGTACCGTCAGTGTCGGTGGAACAGCCCTTTCAGTCCATCATAAAAACATGGAACAGCTGGTGCTGGAGTGTGAAAAACAGCTTCAGAATTGCCAGGCTCAGCAACTGAGCAATGCCTGTTTCGGCTTTACCACGCCATGATCGCGCCACTGGATAGATCGACACAAACCCGGTTACATCAGCACTGGTTTGCGCTGTTTGTTGCCCTTGCAGTACTTGGCAGCATCATCGCTTACAACCTGGCGACCATGCGTCAACGGGCCATCAATCAGGAACAACAACGGCTGATGGCACAGGCCAGGCTGATCGGAAAAAATATCGAACGCCAGCTTGATTCTACCAGTCTGGTGCTCAAGGGGGTTATTGCCGATCAGTCACTGCTGAACACCCCCCCCGATATGAAGCGGGCCAACAAACGCCTAGGTGTACTGGCCGATGCCATGCCCGGCGTCCGCACCCTCTTTTTTACCGATGCACAAGGCACAGTCCTGGCAGCCAACCGGCCAGAGCTGATCGGTCGCAACGTCACAACACGGCAGTATTTCACTGAACCACGCCGACATAACAATCCTGATACACTCTACATCTCGCCCCCCTTCAGGTCAGTACTGAACGCCTGTGTGTTTGATATTACCAGGGTGATACCCGGGCCTGGTGGCCAGTTTAACGGCATTGTCACCGCCGGAATTGACCCGGATTACTTTGAGACCATCCTGCAATCAACCCTCTATGCCCCGGATATGTGGAACACCATCAACCACGGTGACGGCATCCGTTTCATGACCATACCGTACCGTGAGGGGCAGGTGGGCAAAAACCTGGCAGTGCCCGGTTCTCTGTTTACCCGCCATAAAGAGAGTGGCAGGAAGGAAAATATCTATACTGATACCGCCTATGCCACCGGTGAACATCGCATGGTGGCCCTGCTGACCATACAGCCCAAAGAGCTGCAGATGGATAAGCCGATGGTGATCATCATCAGCCGCAGCCCTAAGGCAATCCTGACGGACTGGACCAATGAAGCGTTCTTCCAGGGGCTACTGTTTCTGGTTGCCTGTATCGGCAGCTCAGCCGGTCTGTTTCTGCTACACCGGCGTCAGGCCCAGTTTGAACAGAAGGCACAACGGGCAGAGGCGATGGTGCAAATCCGGTACAAGCTATTGGAATACGCCACCATGCACACGGTTGATGAACTGTTGCAGTACGCCCTTGATGAAGTCTGCCAGATCAGCGACAGCCAGATCGGGTTCTACCATTTTATTGACCTGGATCAGCAGGCCCTGACCCTGCAGGCCTGGTCCACCCGTACTCTGCAGGAGTTCTGCAGGGCAAAAGGCCACAGCATGCACTACGGCGTTGATCAGGCCGGCGTCTGGGCAGAGTGCATCCAGACCCGTGCCCCGGCAATTCACAACGACTATGCAAGTCTGACGGGTAAAAAAGGTTTACCACCCGGTCATGCGCCGGTGGTGCGGGAACTGGTGGTGCCGGTGATTCGGGATGAGCGAATCGTGGCGGTGCTGGGGGTCGGTAACAAGAGCAGTGATTACACCACCAGAGATGCCGAAGAGATTTCCTATCTGGCCGATGTGATCTGGGAAATCACCGATACACGCCGGGCCCAGCAGGATCTGAAGCAGGCCAACGAACTGCTGGCAAACCAGGCCAGAATTGATTTCCTGACCGGTATCTACAACCGCCGGATGTTTGATGGCCTGCTGACGGCTGAGATTGCCCGCGCATGCCGCTACAACAATCCGCTCTCCATGATCATGCTGGATATTGATCACTTCAAACAGGTGAACGACACCCTGGGACATGCTGCCGGCGACCATGTGCTGCAGAAGCTGGCAGAACTGATTTCAGGCAGAATCAGGAGCCATGACATCTTCAGCCGCTGGGGAGGTGAAGAGTTTGTGATCCTGACACCTAAAAACGACGCAGAGCAGGCTTCCGTGCTGGCTGAAATCCTGCGGGAGATGGTTGAACAATTTGATTTTGGCAACGACCTGCGACTCACCTGCAGTTTTGGCGTTACCCGGCACACCTGTGGAGAACCGGCAGAGGTCTTTATCGAGCGTGCCGATTGCGCCCTCTATCAGGCCAAACATAACGGCCGCAATCGGGTGGAAATTGCATAGCAGATTACATTCTCATTCCAAGTTGCATGCAAACTGATACCCGACCAACGGCTTGAATCCAAAATTCAGGACCGTAATCAGGACAAAAGAAGTCGTTGCATAACCTTCAGCTTACCTCAACCAGCCTGACACATCGGCATGCTACATTCCCTTCATACATTCACAGCGTATGGAGGAAACAGACCATGAAAAATTTGAAAGAGTTTTGCCTGGAATGCGGCAGCAGAGCGGTTTCCAAAAACATCGACAACGTTCTGCCCAAATTCAAAATGGAGATTATCAACTACGCCTGTGGGGCCGAACTGAAGAGTATCTACTCCAGTAACGGCAACACCGGCAGGCTCTGCCTGTCCGGCTGCAGTCAGCTTGAAGAACAGGTATCACCGATCTGACATCTGCGACAGCACCCTTCTCCAGTTAACCGCACTTCCCTATTGAAGGGAAAGGCGGTTTTTTATGTCTATTCGGCAAAAAACCCGTAACTACAGCCAAATATTGACAAAAGAGGGCACCGGACAGTTTCGGTCCGGTGCCAGGTTGATACTAAACAGCGGCTTGAACAGGACTCTGAAAGGATCAGAAACTGCTCAAGGCACGTTTCAGGCTGACCTTCCAGATCTTGGTTGGCAGGGTAACATCAGCAATCCCGAAGTCGTTGTCATTGGCAAGCAAGAGCTGATCCCCCACCAGGGCCATTCCTTCAAACTTGACCTCATAGCTGGGTGACGTACCGGTTGCATCTGCCGCATCCAGGGTCAGGGACGGCAGTTCGTCGGTGGAAAAGGCCTCATAGACCGAGGCCGGCACGATCCCCAGTCCACCCAGTCCCAGGCCTGCGGTGGCAATATCTTCAGGTCCCAGGGTGTTTTCATAGGATTTACCCAGCATATTGGTGGCAAAGTTCAGGTCAACTACAAAGACCTTGGCCTTACCGTTGGCACGCTCCAGCAGCAAGATCTTGTCCTTGGCCAGCCAGGAGGCAGCCGAATATTTCATGTCAGTCTGCTTGTTGATGACCGTCAGACCGGCGCTGTTCTTGGCGTAATCTGCAACGGCACTCTGCATGACCACATAATGGCCGGTTACGGTTGCATTAACCGGATCGCTCACGTCAAGCTTGGCAATCCGCACCACCCGGCTGTTCTTGTAGGCGGTGCTGTAGTTCGGATCACTCTTCTGGCCCATCGGGCTCTGCATGACAGCATAGGCGGTCTTGCCGTCAGAGGAGAGTGCCAGGTTTTCAAAACCGCGGTTGGGCCGGCGCTGCAGCATGACCGCAGGCAGAATATCCTTGACCGTGTAGTTGGCGCCGGTCAGCTTCTTGCCTGACGGCGTGTAGCGTACCTTGACCTTGCCGGTGGTTCCTTCCACCACTACGATACTGGGAGAATGTTCATCCACCACCAGGAAATCGCCGTTGGGCAGTACCTGCATATCTTCCGTATCCAGACCGTTTTCATTGTAGGCCAGGGGACTACCCACCGCCGCTGTCGGACTGTCATAGGCCAGGCCATCGTTGGCGTCATTGGGGATACCAGTCACGTAGTTGCCATCCTTGTCAACAATCGGAATGACCTTGTCGATGATGATTGTACTGCCGTCAAGCTTAACCCGGACAATAGTGGGGGTAAAGGCGGGCAGAGGAAAATATTTGCCTTCGGTGGTCACACCGCTGACCGGATCGGTATAGGAGTAGTCGCCGTTGATACCGCGGTCGGTCATCATATAGTAGTACCCGGCAGCCTTGGGATCAGGTACCAGAGCAGAGCCGATACCGGGCTTGGTGACCGTCTTGGCGCCGTAGGTAATGGCGTTGTTTAACTGGGTAGTGGTCAGCTTGGGGTTGATGAACGAGAGCAGCGTGTCGGGCAACATGGCGATGACCTTGTCAAGCAGCGAACTCTGCTTGTTCTGGTCAGTCAGTCCCAGGGCGTTCATCATCACCTTGTAGAGCTGGGTATTGTCGATGATCTTGGTGCCTGCGTACCAGATCCCTTCAAAACTGTTCAACAGGTTGGTCTTGCCACCTTTGGCATAAACCCTGACCAGTTCGTTAGTATGGCCGCCGGTACCGTAGGTTATTTCACCATTGGGGTAGACAAAGGCCGGAGTATAGGAACCGGTTGTAGTGCTGTTGGTATCCTGTTGTGGCAGTGCCCCCTTTTGCAGCTGCTTGGCGGTGTTGATCCTCATGTAGCTGTTGCCGTGGTCAGAGGTAACGATCACGATGGTATTGTTCCAGTCGATATCATCCCCCGGCTGATCAACATAGCTCTCAATCGCCTTGACGGTTTCGTTCAGATCATAGACACCGCCGACCATGCTCTTGAAGTCGTTGGCATGGTTGGCCCAGTCAATATCCCCCTGCTCAATCATCAAAAAGAAGCCGTTTTTGTTCTGGGCGAGCACCTTGAGGGCTGCTTTGGAGGCCTCGGCCAGGGAGGGGTTTTCAACATTGCCCCGTACCACACTTGGCGTACCGGGGGTGTTGGACGGTACCGGATAATCAAACTGGCCGCCGCTGTTGCCGAACAGGCCGAACAGCTTCTTGCTGTTGGCGACCGCCTCGGTTGCCTTGGCGGCAATGGTG
>CAZNWF010000009.1:0-33253 GCA_964576485.1 uncultured Geobacter sp.
ATTTTTCTTGTCGTTCTCTGTGTTTCTCTGTGCCCTTGTGGCTAATTGCCGTTTTTGGGATAATTTTTTGCCATTGCAGTCCTTAGCGTTCTTCGCGTCTTAAGTGAGCGCAAGCGAACGGGCGAGAGACAAAAACAGCTATCTCACGCAAAGCGTTGCTCCATGTTTCAAAATGATACTATCCCTTTCGTTGCATCATTCAAAATTCAACATTCAAAATTCAACATCGTATTACTTGACTCCCCCCCCCCCCTGTTGTATAAATTTACTTTTCCAAAACCTCCATCTCGGAGCAGCAATGTCCCCAAGCCAATCAACAACCCCAGGCAGCCCACCTCCCGCTCCCCAGCCTGATGCTGGTGAAATCAACCTGCTTGACCTGCTGCTGGTGCTGGCCAAACGCTGGCGGATGATCATCCTGGTGCCGTTTGTGGTGGCGGTTATCACTGCCGGCATCACCCTCACCATGCCCAACATCTACACCGCCAAGACCATGATCATCCCCAGTGATGACAGCTCGGCCGGCATGGGTGCCCTGATGGCCCAACTGGGCGGCCTGGCAGGCATGGCCGGCGGCTCACTGGGGATGAAGACCACTGGCGATCTCTACGTTACCATGCTTAAAAGCGATGCCGTCAAAGACCCGATCATTGACCGCTTTAAACTTTTAGAAAAATACAAAGTCCAATTAAGGGCCGATGTCTATACAAAATTAGATGGCGCTACATTCATCAGTCTCGGGAAAAAGGACGGTGTCATCACCGTTAGTTTTAGTGATAAAGATCCCACATTTGCTGCTGCGTTGGCCAATGCCTATATTGATGAACTGGGCAGGCTGGCAGCCGGGCTCAGCATGACCGGCGCCTCAAAAAACCGTCTCTTTTATGAAAAACAGATCGCCATGACCAGGGTGGATTTAAGCCAAGCCGAAGATGCCTTAAAACAGTTTCAAGCAAAAAACAAAGCTATCTCGGTCACTGATCAGGCCAGGGCCAGCATAGAAGGGGTGGCCCAGTTGCGTGCCCAACTGGCTGTCCAGGAGGTCCAACTGGGAGCCCTGCAGCGGCAGTTTACCGATAATAGCCAGGAGGTAAAATCTGCCAAAGCAACAGTGGCCCAACTGCGCGGGCAGATTGCCAGCCTGGAGGGCAAAGGTGGTAACAGCAGCAGCGCCATCCCCAACCTGGGGTCAGTGCCGCAACTGGGGCAGGACTATCTGCGGCTGATGCGTGATTTCAAGATCCAGGAAGCGGTGTTGGAGATGCTGACCAAGCAGTATGAAATGGCGCAACTTTCAGAAACCAAAGACACGGTCCCCTTTCAGCTCCTGGAAAAGGCCAAGGCGCCGGAGCGCAAGAGCAAGCCGGTACGTAGCAAAATTGTAATCATGTCCGCCTTTGCATCTGGCTTTTTGATGGTTCTGATTGCGTTCCTTCTGGAGTTCAGCGCAAAGGTGACCCCGGAAGACCGGCAGCGCTGGGAGCAGATTCGTGGTTTTCTGCCACCTTTGCCTAGAACGGTTGCGCGGTTATTGAGGCGGATCAACGGCCGCAAGTCGAGTTGAAGATTAAGAAAAACATGAATAAATTAAGATCAAGGCTATAACTGTGAAACTTAATGGTAAAAAAATTCTAATCACCGGTGCCGACGGATTTATCGGATCACACCTCACTGAAGAACTCGTGCGTCGCGGGCATGATGTACGTGCCTTTGTCTATTACAACTCCTTTAATTCATGGGGCTGGCTCGACCAGTCTGCACCGGAGATCAGGAAATCACTCGATGTTTTCTCCGGTGATATCCGCGACCCACATGGTGTGAGAACTGCCATGAAGGGGTGCGATATAGTGCTTCACTTGGCAGCACTGATAGCCATCCCCTACTCCTACCATTCGCCTGACACCTATGTTGATACCAACATCAAGGGAACTCTTAACATCGTGCAAGCCGCTCGCGACTTAGGCGTGAGCAAGGTGGTGCATACGTCCACCAGCGAAGTTTACGGGACCGCCCGCTTCGTGCCGATTACGGAAGAGCATCCATTGCAGGGGCAGTCGCCATATTCGGCCTCAAAGATTGGCGCCGACCAGATCGCCATGTCATTTTATTCTTCCTTCGGAACACCGGTCACTATTATCCGCCCATTCAATACCTACGGGCCAAGGCAGTCGGCACGAGCGGTCATCCCGACCATTATCAGTCAGTTGGCGTGCGGTAAGCGCAACCTCAAGCTTGGATCAATTCATCCGACCCGTGATTTCAATTATGTGACTGACACCGTCAACGGTTTTATCGCTGCCATCGATGCGGACCAGGCGATTGGTGAAGTGATCAATGTAGGCAGCAATTTTGAAGTGTCGATCGGTCAGACGGTCGAAATAATTGCTGAAATCATGGGCGCGACCGTCACAATCGAAACCGACGACGTGCGCCTACGACCGGAAAAGAGTGAGGTCGAACGACTCTGGGCGGATAATACAAAAGCAGCAGAACTGCTTGGCTGGAAACCGGAGTACGCCGGTTTGGACGGTTTTCGTTGTGGGTTGACGAAGACGATTACATGGTTCAATCAGCCTGAAAACCTCAAGAGCTACAAAGCAGATATCTACAATGTCTAGTCGCATAGCGATAGGAGCAGAGCATTGAGAGCCATTATTCTGGCCGGCGGCAAGGGTACACGCCTGAAGCCCTACACCGTAGTGTTGCCGAAGCCGTTGATGCCGATCGGAGAATATCCCATTCTCGAAGTGGTGGTCCGGCAACTGGCTTATGCTGGATTTCAGCACATCACCATGGCTGTCAACCATCAGGCCGAAATCATCCAGGCGTTTTTCGGCAATGGTGACAAGTGGGGGGTCAAAATTGATTACTCGCTCGAAGATCGTCCGCTCGGGACAATGGGGCCGTTGACCCTTATCAGTGATTTGCCCGACGATTTTCTAGTGATGAATGGCGATATTCTGACCGACCTTGATTATCGAGAGTTCTACGAATTTCATGTAACACACCGAAATACTTTCACGATTTCGGCTTTTCAGCGTGAGGTTCGTTCGGAATACGGAGTGCTGGAGATCGACGGACAGGGTGCACTCTGCGGTTTCAGAGAGAAACCAGTCATTGAATATGATGTGAGCATGGGTATCTACATGGCATCGAAACAGATTCTTTCCTATATCCCTCAAGGCAGGGTATATGGTTTCGACAATTTGATGCTGGATCTGATCGCGAGCGGCAGTCCGGCAATGACCAGGAAGTTCGACGGATATTGGCTTGATATCGGTCGCCCCGATGATTACAGCCAAGCGATTGAAGAGTTTGAAAACCTCAGACATATCTTTCTTAAGGGGCTGGCCAATGACCAATAACGTCTTGATCAATAAAGGCAATTATGCAATGGAGCCTCCAGAACGGGAGAATATCTTTGAGCGGTATCGCGGTGAAGGGTGGGAAAGCGAATATCTGCAATACCGGAAGGACTGGTCAGCATATCCGGCGAAGCAGTATGTTGCGGACTATCCGTTGCTGGTCGATCTTGAGCTTTCCACGCTGTGCAATCTCCGATGCCCGATGTGCTATACCATCACCGAAGAATACAAGGCCAAGGTCAACGCCTGTTTGATGGATTTTGAACTTTTCAAAAGAATCGTCACTGAAATCAAAGGTAAGGTGCCAGCACTCAGACTAAGCCTCCGGGGGGAACCGACGTTGCATCCCCGATTTGTTGATTGTGTTGCATTTGCCAAGCAGAGCGGCATCAAGGAAGTATCGACGCTCACCAATGGCAGTACCCTGACTCCAGAATTTGTCGCAGAGATCGTTACCGCCGGGATCGACTGGATCACTATTTCTGTGGACGGCCTCGACGGTCGTTATGAAAGTATACGGCGCCCACTCAAATTTGCAGACACCCTGGCAAAGATCAAGCAAATCCATGCGTTCAAGAAAAGAGAGGGACTACACCGCCCAGTCTTAAAAATTCAAGCAGTCTGGCCGTCGATCAAAGAAGATCCGGAAACTTTCTACAACACCTTTGCGCCGTATGTCGATTTGATTGCCTTCAACCCTCTGATCGATTATCTGGGCAAGGACGAGGACATCGTCTACGAGGATGATTTTTATTGTTGCCAACACTATCAGCGGCTGGTGGTAGGAGCGGATGGACGGGTCATGATGTGTTCCAACGATGAAGAAGCCAGCGTTGTCGTGGGAGACGTTAACCGTCAGTCGATCCATGAAATCTGGCAAGGTGAAGCATTGAATCATTACCGCCAAGTGCATGCGAAAAAAGACGGTTTCATGGAGGTTCCGGTCTGCCGTCGTTGCTACCTGCCGCGCAGAACGGAAGATTGCGAGACGGCGGTGGTCAACGGACGAGAATTTATTATCAAAAATTACGTCAACAGGAAACAGCAAGTCGGTCAATAACAAGGGGCTGCTAATGGATTGTTCTGGGCCGAAAAATATTCTGGTTACCGGTTCAACAGGATTTATAGGCACGCGACTGGCACGAGGCCTTGAAGAACTGGGAAATTCTGTATACAAGTTTGCCTTTTCGTTAGGTAACGATATTCGCGACAAGGATTCGTTTACGGACTTTCGAGGAAAAGGTATCGATGTTGTTATTCACCTCGCCGGTCTGACTTTTGTACCCGACAGTTGGGTTCAGCCTGATGCCTTTTATTCGGTTAATACATTAGGCACACAGCATGTGCTTGAGTTTTGCCGTAATGAAAATGCAAAGTTGATTTATATCAGTGCCTATGTTTATGGAACGCCTCAATATCTGCCGATAGATGAAAAACATCCGGTTGTACCCAATAACCCCTACGCACATTCAAAGTGGTTGGGCGAGGAATTGTGTCGATTTTACTCAGATGTTATGGGGGTGCAGGCCACCATTCTCAGGCCATTCAACATTTATGGTCCCGGCCAGGACGAAAACTTTCTAATACCCACTATCATCAGGCAGGCCAGGGAGGGCAAAGAGATTGTTGTAAAAGATGATAAACCGAGACGGGATTATATCCATGTGGATGATGTTGTTGAGGCATGTATCTTGTCAATGCAGCTACAGGAGCCGTTTAATATATTTAATGTCGGATCTGGATATTCTTTGTCGGTGGGTGAAGTTATTGAAGCCGTTCTAAATGCTGCTGGAAACGGCATGGGGTGGAGTTCAACAGGAGAGATCAGGCATAACGAAATACCGGATACAATTGCTGATTGCAGTTATATAAAAAAAACGCTTGGATGGCAGTCTACGAGAAACCTGGAGAAATCCATAGATGAACTTATGAGTGGGGGGGTAGACAAGTGATTGATCCCAATAAATGGCAGGACAAGGCAAGTGTTAGACATGTATCAACAATTGACAAAATCAGAACTTTTTTCAAAATGCATTTAAACGGTGTTAAATACGGGACAGGTACCATATGCAAGCCGGATGTCGAATTTCGATTGTCTGATAATGCTGAGATATCTTTCGGAAAGCATTGTGTTATCCAAAATTATGCTTTTTTTCAGCTAACGAAACCAGAGCCAAAGTTGATTGTTGGCGATCATGTGGTAATCGGTCGGCACAATATGATTACCGCAAAAAAACTCATATCTATAGGTAATTACACACGGATAGGCGCTTATGTACAAATTATAGACCATGATCATGGTATGGATAGAGATAAACTGATTATGGATCAAGCGGCAATAATTGAGCCGGTTATAATCGGAAAAGATGTCTGGATTGGTGTCGGTGCAAGAATTTTAAAAGGTGTAACAGTTGGTGATCACTCGATTATAGCTGCAAATGCTGTCGTAACAAAGGATGTACCTCCCTATGCCATTGTCGGAGGAGTACCTGCTAAACTAATTAAATATAGAGGTGAATAATTCGTGAAAAATATAAACAAAGAGAGCGAAACTTACATCATCGCCGAAATCGGCGGTAACTTTATTACGTTTGAAGAGGCCCAAAAGTTGGTGGATGCTGCTGCCGCCTGTGGTGTTAACGCGGTAAAACTCCAGACCTATCGAGCCGAAACCATATCGAGCAAAAAAGCTATTTTTGATATGGAGAACACCGGTGTAACCTCTCAGTTTGATCTGTTTAAAAAATATGAAATTGACGAAGAACTTCACCGCAGGATATTCGACTATATCGACTCCAAGGGGCTCGACTGGTTTTCAACCCCGTCGCATGAAACCGACGTAGAGATGCTCGACAGACTGGGGGTGTGTGCCTACAAAGTAGGCTCAGACGATGCGGTGAATATCCCTTTTTTGAAGTACCTGGCACGCCGAGGCAAGCCAATCATTCTGGCAACCGGCATGTGCACCATGGAAGAGGTGAAAGAATCAGTCTCTGCTATCCTGGGAGAAGGTAATCACCAGATTGTGCTGTTACACGCCGTAACGAGCTATCCGACTCACCCTGAGAATGTCAATCTGCTAGCCATGCAGCAGATGATGGATGAGTTCAGCCTGCCGGTTGGTTACTCCGATCACACCATCGGTACGGTTGCCTGCCTTGCAGCCGCAGCCATGGGCGCCAGGGTTTTGGAAAAGCATTTTACGACCGATAAGAATGCCCCAGGCCCCGATCATATACTTTCCGCCGATCCGGTGGAGATGAAATCAATTGTGGATCAGGTACGTACCCTTGAAAAAATGCTCGGCTGCGGCATCAAAATGCCGGCGGCTTCGGAAAAAACGACCAGAATCAACAACCGCAAGAGCATTGTGGCTGCCAGGTGTTTACCGGCAGGCCATCAGTTAACGATCGATGATATTGCCATCAAACGTCCGGGGTACGGAATCGCACCAAAGTTCTTCGAGCAACTTGCCGGTAACGTGCTTAACCGTGAACTCGACGATGATGAGGTTATTACCTGGGCCGACGTAAAGTGAATAATTCGGGTATTGGCATAATCATTCAGGCGCGCATGGGTTCGACCCGGCTTCCGGGTAAAATTCTTATGCAGATAGGCGGCAAAGTCTTGCTGGAGCATATACTGTTCCGGCTTAAGATGCTTCGTCATCCTGTGACAATAGTCATTGCAACTACGGATACCCCGAAGGACGATATTGTTAAAAGCTTTTGCGATGACCATAAGATAGCCTGTTTCCGAGGCAGTGAACATAATGTCCTTGACCGCTATTACCAGTGCGCAGCCTTGTTTAGCTTTTGTCACATCATCCGTTTGACGGGGGATAATCCATTCCCTGACATCGAAGAAGTAGACAACCTCATCACATTACATCTGTCAGGTGGTACCGATTATTCCAATTCGTTTGCTAGTCTCCCAATAGGTGCCGGTGCGGAGATATTTACTTTTGAAGCCTTGGAAAAAAGCTGGCAAGAAGGAACCGAGCCCCACCATCTCGAACATGTCAACGAGTATATGCTCGAACATCCGGAGATATTTTCCACTGCAATACTGAACATCGTTGACGCTAAAAAAAGGCCTGAAGTCCGTCTCACCGTTGATACCGAGGATGATTACAAACGTGCCTGTTTTATAGTCGCCCACAGTTGTTCGGAATTTGTTCCCATTCCGCAAGCCATTGCACTGGCTGACGAGTTTGAAGCAAGAGTGGTGCGTTCATGATAGGTTTCTGTATTGAGGCTTCTCACAGGCGGGGATTGGGCCATCTCTACAAGACTCTGAATTTTGTCGAATACCTTGCCGAACGTGGTGAGCGCTCAATTGTCATGGTCAATGATGACCAGAGAGCGATCGACATGCTGAAACAGCGGTCGATCAAGCATGTAGCGGTCAACCTTGACGACATGCGAACAAACTGGGAAACAACATTGATTTCCAACCATGGGATTACCGTCTGGATCAATGACCGTCTCGACACAGACCAAGTTCATGCAAGGAATGTCAAGAATAACAATGTCACACTGGTGACCTTTGATGACCGGGGGAGCGGCGCTGCCCTCGCCGATCTGCATTTTGCGCCGATGGTTTTCTCTGGCCAGGAAAAACTCCAAGGAAAGCGAGTTTTTACCGGAGCCCCGTATCTGATTCTCAGTAAGGAAATTGATACCTGCAAACGCTGGAGGCAGGGACTGAACTCAATCCTGGTCACACTTGGCGGAAGTGACACCTATGGAGTCACGATACAGGTTGTGAACTTCTTGAAAACCATGAACCGTGGCGCAACGGTTGTGATCGGTCCGGCTTTCCAGCACCATGAACAACTCAAAAAAGCCATTAACGGCAATTTTTGCGTAAAACAGTCTGTACCATCGTTAATTCAGGAATTTACTCACCATGATCTGGCGATTACCGGCGGGGGGATTACACCGTTCGAAGCAAATGCCTCTGGCCTCCCATGCCTTATTATCGCCAACGAACGACACGAAATCGAAATTGGTCATTACCTGGCGGGAGTAGGCTCATCGGTATTTGTCGGGTATTATCGGGATATTACCGCAAGAAACTTTGACATGAATCTGGACATTGAGAGAATGAGCAGTATTGGCATTGCGGCAATCGTAACAAGTGGTACAGCAAATATATTTAGAGAAATAGAAGCCTTATGAGTAAGACCGTCGTCATTCACCAGCCGGACTTTTTACCCTATCTCGGTTTTTTTCACCGATTTCTACTGGCCAACGAATGGATCATACTTGATCATGTTCAATTCCTTCGCAACAGCAAAAGTTGGCACCACAGAGATAAAATAAAGTGTGCGCAGGGTGAAAAGTGGTTGACGATAGCCATACAGAAATGCCACCAGATGACACCGATTAACGAGGTGTTGCTTTCAGACACGCAATGGCGGGATGATCACCTGAACCTGATAACGACCAACTATCGCAACGCCAAATTTTACGGGGAAATCATGCCATACATTCACCGGTTGTATGAGTGCCGTGGAGAGAGGTTGGTTGATTTCAACCTGGCTTCAATAGATATGCTCAGGCAACTGTTTGATGTTTCCATTCCTGCCGTGCAGGCGTCTACTCTCCAACCGGAAGGAAAGGCCAACGAATTGCTGGTCAATCTCATCAAGAAGATTAAGGCGGATACATACCTATCCGGTGTGGGTGCCAGAGCGTACTATGACCCACAACCGTTTGATAACGCCGGTATCAATGTTATCTGGCAGGATTTCAAACATCCGATCTATCCTCAACTGCATGGCGATTTTATTCCGTATTTGAGTAGCATTGATTTGTTGTTTAATTGTGGTATCGACAAATCAAGAGAGATTTTGAGGAGTTGTTAAATGAATGTTCTGGCCATAGGTGCACACTTTGATGATGTAGAACTGGGTTGTGGCGGATCCCTGGCAAAACACGCGCAAAATGGCGACAGCGTCTATGTGTACGTGGCAACGGTTTCCGGATTTAGTAATCAATACAACCAAATGGTCCGTTCGAGCGACATTGCACTTGAAGAAGCCCAGTCTGCCATGCAGATTATTGGTGTGAAAGAACTGCTATGCGGCAAGTTCAAAACGCTGGAAGTTGAATTCGTGGATGAACTCAATATCAAAATTCTTCAAATCGTCGAAGAAAAGAAAATAGACAAAGTCTACACACATTGGATAGGCGACATACACCACGACCACCAGGCAGTGGCAAGAGCCTCACTTCATAGTTGTCGCCATGTACCGCGCATGTTGATGTATCGTAGCAATTGGTACCACTCTACCATGGAATTCCGGGGGAATTTTTATGTCGATATTACCAGTCACTGGGATATCAAGGAGCAGGCCATCCGCGCCCATGTTTCGGAAATCGACCGTACCGGAAGTAAATGGATCAGTTTTTTTAAGAATGAAGCTGAAAACGCCGGCCAGCGGATCGGCGTGAAATATGCGGAAGTTTTTGAGGTGGTAAAATGGCTGGAAGCCTGATCATAAAAGTTGAAACAACCACAGCAAAAATGATGGAGTAAAGATTATGTTTGAAGTAAAAAAAATGGCAAAAAAATGGTTTATTCCTGATGGTTTTTGGAATTTATGCATCGCCGCAAAAGAAATAAAAAAGCAGATGCTGTACTCACCAGAAGAAAAAACTCTATTAAAGGAAAATATCGCAACCAAGGATCGGCATAAGGGCCAACGGTGCTTCATTCTTGGATCAGGTCCATCGATAAAAGAACAGGATTTGACAAAGCTTGCCGGTGAAGTTGTCGTAAGTGTCAGCAATTCATTTGTCCATCCCGCCATACCTCTTATACGCCCCCAGTATCATGTTCTACCACCTGTATTTGCTTCTCATGGTTCTTTGTATAGTGTTGATAAATTTATCTCCTGGTTTGCTGAAATGGAGGAAAAGACATTTAGCGCAGAAATGTTCTTTCATATTGGAGACAGGTCAGAGCTTGTAAGACACGGTTTATATAAAAACAGGAAAGTGCATTGGGTTGATTATACCTATTGGGACGAGTCATCAACCCCTGAAGTCGATCTCTCGAAAATTCCTAGCGTATCTTCTGTTTCGGAAACTGCTATTACGGTTGCCATCCATCTTGGATTTGATGAAATATATCTTCTCGGTTTTGATCATGATTGGTTCAATGAGCTGTTTACCTACTTTTTTGATGCTCAAAAAGAACATAAGATGCAACCTACCAAAGAGGTCATTCCGTTTGTTGACTCGGAATTTCAGATGAGACGGCACGCTCGTATATTCAAAAAGTATAAGTACCTGTATTCGTTAAAGCAAAATATCTACAATGTGAATGCAAATCCGAATAGTTATGTAGATGTTTTTCCAAAAGTTTCACTTGATGACGTTCTGAAAAGCAAGAGTAGAGTTGCAGGAGAATAATTTGTCATTAAAGAGCAGCAGAGATACGATAATAACAAATATAACGCAACAAGGTATATCAGTAGTAATATTCCTGTTTCTGCCTAATTTATTAAAAGTTGATAGCTACGCTCAAATTACCTATATATCTGTATTATTATCATTTATGATGTTGTCAGATTTGGGCGTTGCATTTGTCTATAACAGAAATATGCCTGCTGTCTATTATTCTGGACATACCGAAACAGTAACTGACTGGAATACAACGGTATTTTGGTTCAGATTAATTACATCCGTAGCTTATTCCATCGTAATATCGGTAGTTTATCTAGTAAAATATGCAGACCCGCTAAACACCTTTTTTTTACTCATGCTTGCGCCGCTGCTCACCATCACATCCTTTTCCATTTCTAAATTTACAGCACAATCTGACTTCACAGTATATAGAAGAATAAATAGTTTTCAGGCCTTCACCAAACTAATTGTTCTCCCTTTAGTTTTTTGGTTTGGGCTTGCAGGTTGGTTTGTATCACAGGCTGTTTCCGGAATGCTTACAATGGTGGCTATTAAGGGCAGAATATTCCCCACTAAATACTATATTAATATAAAGATAATAAAAGACCACTTTATTGAGGGGTTATTGCTGGTTTTCACTACATTTATGTGGTCGCAATTATTGAGTTCAGGTAGGCTTTTTGCTTCATTTTACTACCCGAATAGCATAATTGCACAATATGGTCTGCTCAACACCGGATACCAGATATTGGCTTCGCTCATTGTGGCGGCTTTTTTACCTGTGACTGTTACCGTTTTCAAACTGATAGAAACAAATGAGGATCAAGCTATAGAGCATATATTTAATGCTATACTAAAAACAATACCTGTGGTTTTTATACTTGCTGTTGTAGTATCTGAAATATCACCGTTTATTATGGCAAAGCTTTTTAAGAAATATGCGATAGATAGTATAATTACAAAATCTTTAATATTCAGCATCATTACATACCCAATTGTTGTCACTATAGGAAATTTATTTATAGCTAAGAAAAAGACACTATATTATGTTTCGCTAACATCTGTCTTCTTTGTCATTAATTGGTGTTTGGTCTTGTTGTTAGAGCGAGCTTATCAATATCAAGCAGCATCCATAGCACAATGTATATCAATATTTAGCTATACATTGTTTGAATTGTTATTAGCATTTTATTTGTTCGGTTCAATTATTAAGCATAAGCTTATTAAGATAATAAGTATTTATGGGGAATTGCTTTTAATGATTTCAATATACGCTGGATTTAAGAAGCTA
Organism: uncultured Geobacter sp.; assembly: GCA_964576485.1. Lineage (GTDB taxonomy): Bacteria > Desulfobacterota > Desulfuromonadia > Geobacterales > Pseudopelobacteraceae > Trichlorobacter. The sequence goes on from CAZNWF010000009.1 coordinate 12,075, forward strand.
ATATTAGGCTAGCAGAATTGATACGTAGAATATTTTATAAATGAGGTCCATGTGTAAAATTTAATGATTAGAAACCCTCTGACAATATGGATCAAACGAACCTTTTAGAAATACGCATTGGAAAGAAAATATAAAGCAAAGAGTCTTAGGATTGGATACATGTCTAGCTTTGCACATTGTAAATTCAATTATATGAATACTATCAGTGATAGTGTTATTTTATCCCATGTTGAGTTGGGTGATTTTACTTATATTGGTTCTGGCACCGAAATTGGCCATGCAACAATAGGAAAATTTTGCTCCATTGGAGCAGACATACTTATCGGATTAGGTAATCATCCGACTAATACATTTGTTTCGACTCATCCATTGTTTTACTCAACACGCGGACAGTCCCAAATTGTAATCAGTGACCATGATTATTTCGAGGAACACGTACCAGTTACCATCGGAAATGATGTATGGATAGGCACTAGGGCCATCGTTTTAGGTGGTGTCACTATCGGAAATGGTGCGATTGTAGCAGCCGGAACACTTGTTACTAAAGATGTCCCACCATACGCAATAGTTGGTGGAGTGCCAGCAAAAGTGTTAAAATATAGATTTGAAGATACTGAAATAGAGTTTCTTATGCATTTCAACTGGTGGGATAGAGAAATAAAATGGTTGAAAGAGCATATGGTTAGTTTTCACAATATAAGAAAATTTATTGATAATAATTTAATAGAAGACGAATAGGTATTTATTTTCAAATGTACAATATATCTTTAACCAAGATAAATATCATATTTATAAACATAATAGTTATTACTTATATTATGTTTTCATTGTTATCTTTTGTTTTTAACAATGTCATTATGCTGAAAATAACACTAATAGCGGGCCTTGTTGCTTTTATTCACGGGTGTTTGAAAATCGAGAGGGAATATTTCAAAATCTATTTTTTTATTGGCGTATTAATATTGTTTACACTGGTATCAGCACTCGTTGTGTCTCGAACTGAACCGAGCTTAGCTCTTATTGTTAATATAGTTGCAAGTGCTGGCATAGCTTTGATCTTGTTAAAAGAGAAAATATACAATATTACTGTACTTATTCCTTTTAGTATCATGTCGTTATTTTTTACAAGACATATCATAAACGGTGTGCTTCCGCATGAAGTTTTTGATAATATGAGTTTTAATGGAATCTCAATCGTAATGTTAGTTGCATGTATATCGTTGTACATAGTTTTGCATAAAAATAAACAGCCAATAAGTCTTCTCCCTGCAATTATTTCGCTATTAATATCAATCTGGGCCATGGGACGTTCAGGTATTTTATCAACTGCATTTATATCGCTAGGTTTATATTTAATTAAACCACGCACTCAAAAGTCCTATGTTTATATTTTATTCTTGTGTTTATTGTTATTTGCAAAAGATATTGTGGCTGATATCTTCACGGACTTTATTCGAATTAACGATACATATGATATGGTGATGTCCAAGAATGAAATACTATTATCAGGTAGAGAAGATATATGGGGTCATTATCTACACAGCCTCAATCTTAAGTCCGTAATCTTTGGAGTAGATGTTCACAAAGATAGTTATATGTCATGGATTTTATATAACTACCATAACTCTTATATAAAACTGCATTCTTTGGTTGGATTTGCTGCTTTTATAGTAATATTGCTTATTCTGCGTTCTGTATACTGGTTATTTAAAACTAACAAATTGTATTTTATTTTGTTTTTAGCGATGAGTTTGAGAATGCTGACTGATATATCTAACTATTTCACAGTATTCGATTTCATTCCCTTTTTCTTTATATTTTATTCAATGAAAAGGTCAGTTTCTGATGTGTCTGAGACGGTTAGCCATGTTAGCCATAGTCAGAGACTCCGTTACGCAAATACACTTCCTGACTGAAGAGGTGAACAATGGAATTTTTATTAAATACATTGGGCAATGACATTAGCTTCACTTTATGACGGTACTAAAGTCATTCAAGCCACTATATGTTTCATCGGATAGAAGTTTATATTACAGGAAAGGTGGCTTGTATATAACAGGTGCCATTCCCGAGAAACCGCTGCATGTTGCAAACTTGCCGATTACTGTCAAACAGAAGCTTCTCTCTACCGTAAGAATCACCGAGCGTATGTTTCGCTTAGAGCCACGGGTTGTGGTTCGAATTGATACAGGCGAATATCTGCTCTCTTTCTGTGGATCGCTTTATAATGTAGATGTAGACGCTGGCACGGTAAAGGTTGAGCATAGGTATCGAACTGGAGTAAAAAACCCTCTGAACATAAGCAGAATAGAGGGGGTTAATGGTTTTGATGACTGTATAGTGTATGGAGAATACTGGGGTAATATAAATCGTGAAGATGTTTGCATTTATGTCAGAAAAGACTCTCAGTGGCGAAAGGTTTATACCTTTGCTGCCGGAACAATACAGCATATTCACAACATAATTCCCGATCACTATCGTAACTGCGTATTGATATTTACTGGAGACAAAGATCAGGAATCAGGAATCTGGGTGGCAACTGATAATTTTAGCAAGGTTGAGCCTCTGCTAGTTGGAAAGCAACGCTACCGCTCCTGTGTCGCATTTCCTGTTGAAAAAGGAATACTATACGCAACTGACTCTCCCTTAGAAAAAAACTTCATTGGGCTCCTGAGTCTAGAGGCTGGAACATGGTTGGAAACCCCTCTCTATGACCTGCCAGGACCGTGCATATACGGCACTAAAACTGGCGAAAGCTATGTCTTTGCTACTTCTGTTGAACCTGATAGCCGGATCTCTGGGATTCGATATTTTTTAACCTACCGTCTGGGGGCGGGCGTTCGTGATCGCTCATCACATGTGATTGCCGGTTGTATTGAAGACGGTTTCAGGGAGATAGCATCCTTCAAAAAGGACTGTTATCCGATGGGCCTTTTTCAGTTCGGTAACGTACAATTCCCCGCTGGATGTATTAAGGATCGGTTATGTATGTACCCAATAGGCGTTCAGCAATATGATGGTTGCTCGGTTATATGTGACTTGCCAAAACAAAAGGTTCATTTCTAAATGTACATTTTTGCTCCTATAGATTTTGACTGCATAGATAAGCAGGAGTTTAATGATTTTCCAGCAAAAACCATTTTCACCACTCCTGAGTGGATAGGATTTGTGCAGGAAGATTCACATGCTAAGCCCATAGTACTTGAAATACTCAAAGGTGAGAAAAAGGTTGGGTACTTCACGGCTCTTCTGGTTGAAAAGTTTGGAATTAGGATTGTAGCCAGCCCATTTAGCGGGTGGAGCACCTGTTTCATGGGTTTTGATGTGCTTTATGTAAATAAAATAGAAATAGTGACGGATCTGGTCGAATATCTATACCGCACTTACCGTTGCAGTTATATCGAAATAGTCGACAGGGATATAACGGTTGAGGATGCACAACATAATGGGTTTGTATACAGGCCAGTTTCAACACTGGAACTTGCAATTGAAAGATCTGATAATGAACTCTTCAAGGTCTTCAAAACCGACTGCAGGAACTTTATCAGGCAGTTCGAAAGAAGAGGGGCAACAATTGAGGAAGCCGTTCCAGATGATGACTTTGCTGAGGAATACTATAGCCAACTGAAAGACGTATTCGCGAAGCAGGGAATGGTGCCAACATATGGCATCGAAAAGATCAAACGGCTGCTGAGTCATCTTGCAAATACCGGTATGCTCCTGTGTCTGCGGGTCAGAGAGCCCGATGGTCTTAGTATTGCAACCTCGATATTCCTTGGACATAATAAGAAGTTCTTCTTTTGGGGCGGCGCCAGCTTGAGGCCGTTTCAATCCTTCAGGCCAAACGAGTACATGATCTGGTATGCCATCAAATACTGGCGTGAACGAGGTTGCACAGTTTTTGATATGGTGGGGGTCAGAGACTACAAAAAGAAGTTTGGAGCGGTGGAAAAGGAGTATGCAAAACTTATCATACCAAGATACGGGATACTGCTTTCTCTAAGAAACTGTGCAGAGAAGCTATATTTTTTAATGCTGAGGTTTAAAGGTTTTTTAGCCAGGAAGAGGTAGGTAAGCGCCATTGAAAGTCGGAATCATCTGCTTCTGGGATAGAGCAGCTACACCGTATTTGGAAAAATATGAGCGGATGCTTGAGTCAGCGAATATAGATTTTGATGTTATTTTTTGGAATCGTGCTGGTGTTTCAAATACTGCTCAAAATACCAATGAAAAAGAAATCACCATTACTTGCAGAAACGGAAGAATTGGGAAATTAGTTGATTTTCTTTTCTGGCGTTTGAAGATTTTAAAGCTGCTAAAAGGCGCCAAGTATGAGTATCTGATTGTCTTGTCGACGATGCCCGCAGTTTTATTATCAGGATTTATACTGAAAAAGTATAAAGAAAGATATTTATTTGACATACGGGATTATACGCTTGAACAGAATATAATCTTTTCACAAATTATAACAATGCTCGTGAAGCATTCAGATTTTACAACAATATCATCAGCCGGGTTCATGCAATGGCTGAAACCGTCTCCCAAAATCGTACCGAACCATAACATAACAAACTATACCGATGGCTTTAATAAAGAAATCAGACTTAGGCGTGCTGGTAAGGTTATATTCACTTTTGTCGGGAATATCCGGCTGGATAGACAGACAGAAGCGGCATTGTTGAACCTTAAGAATAGCACACGATATGTTTCAGGGTTTGTGGGCAGGATTCTTCCATCGTGCAATATCAAGAAATTTTGCCAGGATAACAACATAACGAATGTTTATTTTGGAAACCAGTTTTCAAATGCTGATAAGGCGGCCATTTACCGTGATGTCGATATAATAAATGCTATCTATGCCAACGAATCAGTCAATATAAGGCCTGCCGACTCCACTCCCCTGCCCAACCGGGTGTATGATGCTGCGCTCTACCAATGTCCTATTGTCGCCTCAAGCGGTACCTATCTGGCAGAGCTGATTCAGAAATATGACCTCGGTTTCTCTGTAGATGGTTTCGACACCGATCTTGAACGCCAATTCGATGCGTATATTGACTCGTTCGATGAGGAGAGGTTCCGGGCAGGGTGTAGAAGATTCCTTGATTATGTACTGGAAGAAGAGGCTGTTTTTAGAGGGCGGTTCGAAAGGTCTATGGCAATGCTACTCAGCCACAGACCAGGGGCAATGATCGGCGGCAGCCGTACCACCTGCGACCGGAGATAGTAAATGATAGTGAGCTTCAGCGGAATAGACAGTTCGGGTAAGTCGACCCAGATACAGCTTTTATATGATTACTGTCTCCGTCACAATATAAAGGTAAAAAAAATATGGGGTAAAGCACGCGGGACTCCGGGAGTACTCTTTCTGAAGGAGCTTGTTAGAAGAGACAAAGGGATGCCCCTTGACGTCAAGTTAAAATATCGTGAGCAGATTTATAGCGACTCAAAAAAGAAAAAGCTGCTTCTGTTCGCGTCGCTGCTAGACCTCTGCTGGTATTTCGGGATCTATTACCGGCTTTTGAACCTTTTTAACGATGTTGTGATATGTGACAGGTACGTGTGGGACACCTATGTGGAGGTTAAGAACGAGTTTCGAGACATTGCGATCGACAGTTGGCTGCTCTGGAAGTTATTCGTTCTGGTCTCTCCCAAGCCAGATATTTCCATCATGTTGGTCATACCGGCTGAAGAATCTATCAGGCGTGATCTGGAGAAAGAGGATCTCACCGTTGACAGCCTGGAGATGAAAAACAACAAGATTGCGCTCTATATGGACCTTGTCAAGAAAAGGAAGTGGACAACAATGTTAGATGGGATGAACGACAGGCTTATGATACACCAGCAGGTGCTGGAGGAAATCAGTTTTGAAAATTGACGCAATGGTATTAAGAGAGGATTTCTATTCCATCAATGAAAAAACCCTGCATGACTACTACAGGGAGGCATATGGGAAGAATGTTTCTATTGGCACCGTCGGTTGGAGTCTAAAAAATCGTATTCATATCTATCCCCACATCGGGATAATAATGACAAAGTTCCCCAACAAAAAGATCCTACAGTATCTGCTCAATGAGTACAATGTCAGGAACAACACGCTAAAATACGCTCTGGCCAAGGTGTATGTACTGTGTTGCTACTTCTCTCTCGGGCTTCTGGCATCCAAAGGTTTGCAGGTTAGTGATCCGACAGTGTTCACCTCCTTCGATGCCATAATTCCGGCGAACCGGAAGATCAGAATATATAATTTTCGAGAGAACTATGTAGATGCCATCATCAAGGACACCTTTACTGACAAATATTTCAAGAATGAGCTGTGCTTCAGGCTGAACCACGCATACGACTTCATTCCCCCTATCATTACACACGGTGCTAACTGGTACAGGGAGGACATTCTGTCCGGTCAGCCACTAGCCAGGATTACTGACGATGCTCTTTATAACCAATCCATAAATGATGCAGTTGACGCCGTAGGTGTAATTGCAAAGGATACGCTCAGTCTTGTTGATCCACTTGAGTATGCAGAGCGGTTGTATAATGAGATATTGGGGAAAATGGTCTCTGCCAGGGTGAAAAAGAAAATCGATTGTTACGAAAAAATCATCACTATAGCAAACGTGGCCCAGAAAAAAGCCTCCTCCCTTTGCTCGTCACTTCCTGTTGTAGTGAGCCATGGTGATCTGCAGACCGGAAATGTCTGGGTAGACGTGGAAAAAAAGAAAACCTACGTCATTGATTGGGAGACCCATGATAAAAGAAGTGTCTGGTACGACTGCGCCACTATTCTTCTTTCTACGCGACGTGCCGGGAAGCTTAAAGAAATGATGCAGCAGCGTGAAACAGAGCTGGTAAAGAAAGCGGTATTCCGGAATGATCCCAGAAAGGAGTACGATATGCTTGCAGTTATGGGAATCCTTACTCTGGAGGACATTATGTTTTATCTGGACGATATGCTTGAACTGCCCGAAGACTACGGCGGGGACATTTTTAACCGTATCGCAGGGGAACTCGAACTTATGTGGATGGAAGAACTGAAGTGAGAACCGGCTACACCATACTGACCAACTCGGCTTTCAGATACCGCGAGCTGCCACCTGGGGATGAAGCGGCTATTATCGGCCTTTACCAGACGGAGGGTAGGGAGAAAATATACGAGTACGCTCGGGGGAAAAAGATTCTTCCTTTTGTGGCTGTTTTGTTGTCTAAAATTGGGCTTGACACGGATTACTGGAATGATGTTGCCTCTGCTTATAGAAAACGGAACGAGGCGGTCATCGCCTGCCTAGACACCCTTTTCTGTGGGTTCTCAAAAAAGGGCGTGAAACAGGTTTTCGTCACCGAAAATTTCGGGGCGATTTTGGCGGCTGATGTGGATAAATGTCTTTTTGCCTCGGGCGATGTAGATATGTATGCCGACCCTAAGGAAAAAGAGAGGATATACGAAGTATTTGCGCAGCTAGGGTACCGCCAGGAGGAGCGCTACTCGCACAGAAAACTCATTAACACCACCTTTCACAACGAGAAAATTTTGCCCGAGGGGTTTCACCTGGGGGTTGCTTGGCATCCCCTGTCGCGGATGAAGTTGCCGTGTTTCGTGCATGCCGATGATTTTATACAGTGGGACAGGATGTGGAAATACGGAGATACCGCAATAAACCTGCCAGACGTCGATGCGCTTGCCTATATATGTCTACTGCATATCTCGCTGCACAGTTTCTCTCGGGCTCCCGACATCAGGCTCTATGTGGATATTCAAAATATTTCCATGCTGCCGGTTAACTGGGAAAAAATCGTTGATATTGCTAAGCGTGACGGGACGATTATCAGGCTTTTAACGGCATTTATACTTTCTGAGAGCCTTGTTTCTGTCAATGTGCCTGAAGTGGTGCTATTGAATAGAGCTTTGTATGAAAAAGCCGTTTCGAGACTAATTAAGCTTGTGTACGATGCAAATTGCAATTGCCTGAGGTATGAGCCGCGAGGTTTTGAACTCCTTCAGATTGAGGCCTGCTCAGATGACCGAAGTGTCGCGATGGGTCTGTTAAATGTCCTGTTTCCTGATCCAGCTTGGGTTCGTGACTTTTATGTCGGCGAAAACGGGAGCCTGGTTGCTGGTTACTATAGGCACATCCTCAATCTGCTCGGAAGGTAGCTTGTGAAACACCTGGTCTTGATAGTGGGTATATATTACCCGCATCCGTCTCCAACCGGGAAGTGCGCCCGCCAGTATGTTGATCTGCTAAAGGGAGATTATGATGTCGATGTCATTTACATCAGGTCATGCGTGAATGAGGTTGATGGACTGCTGGTCGATGGTAGAAGACTGTTTGGACTGCTTGACTGGCGATTGAAGCTGGAGGTGATGCTTGATGAATTTGCAAGGAAAACCGTTAGCAAGATTCTGAGGACACTCAGTTGTATTGGTATTTTATGTGTCAAGGCAGTCGGCAAGCTACAGAGCATGGTACTGTTTCCAAACAATCTTAAGTGGTTCTACAAGAAGGCGTACAGAAAACTTGAGGCCATTAACAGAGAGTATCCAGTAGATGTTGTGTTTACTGTGAACTCGCCCTTTTCTGCACACCTTGCAGGTGAAATGTTTAAGAAAAGACATCTGAATATACGCTGGGTAACCTATACTGTCGACTCGTTTTATGCCGGAAGCAAAGGAAGCAGCAAAAGAGCTAACGGAAGATTGAAGCGAGCTTTCCTGGCTGAGAAACGTGTGCTGGCCAATGCGGATGTTAATTTTCTTTCAGAAGAAGTCTATGAGCATGGGACTGAGTTGTATGCCGACATTCGGCACAAAACGTTGCCGCTGCCATACGTGCTTCCGGAACCTTCCGTAGAACGCTATGACGGTTTTGATCCTGAAAAAATCAACCTGGTCTATGCAGGGCGCTTTTATAAGGATATCAGGAACCCCGAGTATCTGTTCCAGACCTTTTTGTTGACAACTAACCCTGACGTGATTCTGCATCTTTATGCAGTAAGCGATTGTGAAGCGCTTCTCGATGAATATGTTAAAAAATCGGCGGGCAGGATCGTCAGGCACGAAATAGTGAGTGTGTCTGAGATTAAGAAGGTTTTGAACAGCGCAGACTTTTTGGTCAGCATCGGGAATTCAGTGCCGGAATTCAAACCGAGTAAAATATTCGAATATATCGCATCAGGAATCCCTATTATAAATTTTTACTATGCGGAGAATGTGGATGATGTATTGACTCGATATCCACTCTCCTTACAAATTTCAAACAAATTATCTCACGTTAATGCGGCAAATTGTATCGACGGATTTATAGTTGGTAATAAAGGGTTGAGAGTTCCCTACTCCAAAATTACAGAACTGTACAAAAAAAACTCTCCTGAAAAAATAGGATACTTATTATCAACTGCTATGGGCGAAGGAAGGGCTGAGTATGTTTTGTAAAAAAAAACTATTGATCACCGGCGGTACCGGCACCTTTGGCAATGCCGTGCTGAACCGCTTTCTTGAAACTGAAATTGCGGAAATTAGGGTATTTTCCCGTGATGAGAAAAAACAGGACGATATGCGCAAGGTCTATCAGCACGATAAACTGCGCTTTTACATTGGCGATGTACGCAATGAATCAAGCCTGTATGATGCCATGCGTGGGGTTGATTTTGTGTTTCATGCTGCTGCCCTTAAACAGGTGCCGTCGTGTGAGTTTTTTCCGCTTGAGGCCTTGCGAACCAACTCTCTTGGTACTGAAAATGTTTTGAATGCTGCTATTGGAGCTGGCGTACAACGAGTAATAGTTCTTTCAACTGACAAGGCGGTTTATCCGATCAACGCTATGGGTATCTCTAAAGCGATGATGGAAAAACTGGCGGTTGCAAAATCAAGAGTTGCTGCGCCAGAAACAACGGTGTGTGTCACCCGTTACGGCAATGTTATGGCTAGCCGGGGATCGGTGATTCCGCTTTTTTTGACCCAGATCCAGGCCGGTAAGTTGCTGACCATTACCGACCCCAACATGACTCGCTTTATGATGACGATTGAAGACGCGGTTGATCTGGTACTGTACGCCTTTGAGCATGGCAACCCTGGCGATACCTTTGTGCAGAAGGCCCCTTCTTGTACCATTGATGTGCTGACCAAGGCGCTGGGTAGACTGTTGGGTGCTCCTGTAGCTACCCAGGTTATCGGTACGCGGCACGGCGAGAAGCTGTATGAAACCCTGCTAACCCGTGAAGAGATGGCGGTGGCTGAAGATATGGGAGATTATTTTCGGGTGGCAGCGGATAACCGTGATCTGAACTATGGCAAGTTCTTTACTGAAGGTGAAGAGCGGATTACGGTGCAGCATGATTATAATTCCCACAATGTAGAGCTGCAGGGTGTGGATGGCATGGTGAACCTGCTGAAAAAGCTGGAGTGTGTTCAGCAGGCGCTGCGTGGGGAGAAGGTTGAAGCTTAACTGCCGTGAGGCGTTAAACGTCAGGCGTGAGGGGTTATTCCGTCAGGCGTGAGGGGTAAGGCGTAAGGTATCGTAAGGGGTAAGGGGTTAGGGGTTAGGGGTTAGGAGTGGATAAGCCGCACAAAAAACTTGATGCTTGGAAGCAGGCTATGGAGCTGGTTAAGGATGTCTATAAAGCTACTTCAAGTTTTCCGGCTACAGAGAAATACAGTTTGACAGACCAGATCCGTCGGGCGGCGGTGAGTGTTCCCAGCAATATAGCTGAAGGGGCGGCGCGGCAAACCAGGAAGGAATTCATCAACTTTCTCCATATTGCGCAAGGTTCGCTTAGTGAGCTTGATACCCAGTTTGAACTGGCACGGGAACTTGGCTATATAGATGAAGTGGCGTGGAAGGCTATTGACGCTTTAATGGTGCGTGTTGACAAAATGCTTTCTGGTCTTATCCGCTCTCTACGCCCAACGCTTAACACCTAACGCCTGACCCTTAACGCCTGACGCCTGACCCTTGACGAGAAAAGGATTCCATGTGGCTACAATTTTAATAACCGGTTCTGAAGGGTTTGTGGGTAAAAACCTGAGGGTGACGCTGCAGCAGCGTCAAGATATCCGTCTGCTTTGCTTTGATCTGCACAACGATCCGGCCGAGCTTTATCCGCTGCTTGACCAGGCTGAATTTATCTACCATCTGGCTGGGGTGAATCGGCCTCAAAACCCGGCGGAGTTTACGACCGGCAACACCGGGCTTACGGAACAAATCTGCGATTATCTTTCATCCCGGCAGCGCAGTGTCCCGATAGTAATCTCCTCATCAACGCAGGCGGGACTTGACAATCCTTACGGCGCAAGCAAGCGCGGCGCAGAGGAAGCCGTCTTTGAGTATGGCAAAAAATCCGGTACGGCCGTGCATGTATTCCGCCTTCCGAATGTATTTGGCAAATGGTGCCGCCCGAACTATAACTCCGGCGTCGCCACCTTCTGCCATAATATCGCCAACAATCTGCCAATTCAGGTCAATGACCCATCGGTGGTAATGAATCTCGTTTATATCGACGATGTGGTGCGGTCGTTCATCAACCTTCTTGACAGCACGCAAAATATGGACGGTGATTTTTGCCGGGTTGACCCGGTACATACCATCAAACTTGGTGAGATTGTCTGTCTGATCAGTTCGTTTAAGGATAGCCGTGAACAGCGCGACATTCCGAACATGGCTGATCCGTTTACCAAGAAACTGTACGCCACCTATCTGAGCTACCTCCCCGCTGACCAGTTTAGTTATCCGTTGAAAATGAATGTTGATGCACGCGGATCTTTTACCGAGTTCATCAAGACACCGGATCGGGGACAGGTATCGGTTAACATCTCAAAGCCGGGCATTACCAAGGGCAATCACTGGCATCATACCAAGAACGAGAAGTTTTTAGTCGTTAGTGGCAAAGGTGTTATCCGTTTCAGGAGGATCGGCAGTGATGAGGTTATTGAGTATCATGTCAGCGGCGAGAAGCTTGAGGTGGTGGATATCCCTACCGGCTATACGCATAACATCAGTAACACCGGCGAAACAGATATGGTGACGGTGATGTGGTGTAATGAGCTGTATGATCCCGAAAAGCCGGACACAATCTTTGTAGCCGTGGAGTGCAGCCAGTGAAAAAAATTAAAGTTATGACCGTTGTGGGTACCCGCCCGGAAATCATACGGCTTTCCCGCGTGGTGCTAAAGCTTGACCAGCATGTTGATCATATCCTGGTGCATACCGGACAGAACTATGATTACGAGTTAAACGAAATCTTTTTTCATGACCTCGAGGTGCGCAAACCTGACCACTTTTTAAATGCCGCCGGTACTAATGCTGCCGAGACCATCGGTAATTTGATCATCAAAGTGGATCAGGTACTTGAACAAGAACAACCTGAGGCTCTGTTAGTGCTGGGTGATACTAATAGTTGCCTTGCTGCCATCCCGGCCAAACGACGCAAGATCCCCATCTTCCACATGGAGGCTGGCAACCGTTGTTTCGACCAGCGGGTGCCGGAAGAAACCAATCGCAAGATTGTTGACCATATCAGCGATATCAACCTGACCTATAGCTCTATCGCCCGTGAATACTTGCTGCGGGAAGGACTCCCGCCCGATCGGATAATTAAGACCGGCAGTCCGATGTTTGAGGTTTTGCATGCGTACATGGGCAAGATTGACGGATCAGATGCGTTGCAGCGTCTTGATCTGAGTCAGCAGGACTATTTTGTGGTAAGCGCCCATCGTGAGGAGAATGTTGATTCTGAAATAAATCTGGTCAAGCTGGCCGGTATTCTGAATGGCATTGCCGAGCAGTATGGTAAACGGATCATTGTCTCCACCCATCCCCGCACCCGCAACCGGATAGAGGCACAAGGATTAACGTTTCACGAGAGGGTTGAACTTCTAAAACCGCTTGGTTTTATTGATTATGTGCACCTGCAAAAAAATGCTTATGCGGTTCTTTCCGACAGTGGCACCATTACCGAAGAATCGTCCATACTGAACTTCCCGGCCTTGAATATCCGTGAAGCCCATGAAAGGCCCGAGGGAATGGAAGAGGCGAGCGTGATGATGACCGGTCTGGAGCTTGTGCGGGTCATGCAGGGGTTGGCGGTACTGGAGAGCCAAGAGCGTGGAGCAGGGAGAACTTTGAGGCAGGTTGCAGATTATTCCATGCCGAATGTTTCTGACAAAGTGCTGCGGATTATTGTCAGCTATACTGATTATGTGAATAGGGTTGTGTGGAAAAAACAGTGAAGAGTTCAGCGGTATATCAAACGTCTAGCGTCAAGCAGCTATTTTGTATTTGAGTCATGTCATGCGGATCTTGTTTTTAACACAATGGTTTGACCCGGAGCCAACAATGAAGGGCCTGGTATTTGCCCGGGAACTGGTGCGCCGGGGACACACGGTCGAAGTTCTTACCGGATTTCCTAACTACCCAGGCGGTAAAATTTATCCTGGCTACCGGGTGAGACTCTTACAGCGCGAGAACCTCGACGGTATCTCCATCATTCGGGTACCGCTCTTTCCAAGTCATGACGGTTCAAGCATCAAACGTGTGCTCAACTATGTGAGCTTTTCCGTTTTTGCTGCTATCCTCGGACCATTTCTGGTTCAAAAGGCCGATGTCGCTTATGTCTACCATCCTCCAGCAACAGTGGCTTTGCCCGCCATGGTTCTTAAACTGTTACGTCGTATTCCTTTTGTCTATGATATTCAGGATCTATGGCCAGACACGCTGTCGGCCACTGGAATGGTTAGAAGCCGCAAAGTTCTTCAATGCGTTAATCTTTGGTGTCAGCTTACCTACCGGGTAGCCGACCAGATCGTGGTACTATCAAACGGGTTTAAGAAGCTGCTTAATTCCAGAGGTGTGCCCGATGAGAAGGTTAGCGTCATTCACAACTGGTGCGACGAGTCGCATATTGGTTCCATTGAGCGATGTGAGGCTGCCAAGTGGGAACCGGCCCTTGCCGGACGCTTTAACATTGTCTTTGCCGGAACCATGGGGAAAGCTCAGGCTCTAGATGCCGTTCTTGAGGCAGCAAAACTTTTGGCAGAGAGGCTTCCTCAAGTCCAGTTCGTTTTTATGGGGGGAGGTGTTGATGTAGAGCGATTGAAAGAAAAAGCGACCGTCATGCAACTTAGTAATGTCTTGTTTTTGCCGCGTCGTCCAATGTCGCAGGTAGGTTCGGTGTTGAGCATGGCGGATCTTTTGTTGGTGCATCTACGTGATAATCCCTTATTCGAGATCACTTTGCCGTCCAAGATTCAAGCTTATCTGGCGGTGGGCAGACCTTTACTTCTCGCGGTGCGAGGCGATGCTGCTGAGTTGCTTAATAAGTCACGGGGCGGTGTTGTGTGTGCTCCAGAGGATGCTGCGAGCATAGCCGCCGCAGTGGAGAAGGTCTACATGATGAGTCCTGAGGATCGGAGTACCATGGGGGAAAACGGCCGGGATTATTACCATCGTGAGCTTTCTCTGGATATAGGCACCAGACGATTTGAGCTGCTATTTAACAAACTGAAAGGAACCTTATGAAACGCATCCTTGACTTTATCGCTGCTTTTTTGGGATTGCTGTTTTTGGGGCCCTTGCTGGCGATTGTAGCGCTGTTAGTGCGGTTAAAGCTCGGTTATCCGGTTATTTACCGACAGGTGCGTCCTGGATTGCATGGTCACCCCTTTGTCATCTATAAATTCCGCACCATGACGGATGCCTGTGATTCCGAAGGGAAACTGTTGCCTGACGCGGATCGTCTTACCCCGCTAGGAAGGTTTCTGCGTGCTTCCAGCCTTGATGAGCTTCCCGAGCTTTACAATGTCTTGAAGGGTGAGATGAGCCTGGTCGGGCCCCGTCCTCTGCTGGTTGAATATCTGGATCGCTATACTCCCGAACAAGCGCGTCGACATGATGTTCGACCGGGGATTACCGGCTGGGCGCAGGTGAATGGTCGACAGGAGCTACTTTTTAGCAAACGTCTGGAGCTTGATGTTTGGTATGTAGATCATCACTCGCTGTTGTTGGACCTGAAGATTCTTTGGATGACCATTGCCAGAGTTGCTAACGCCAAGGGAGTTATTTCAGGCCAGGATGTGCGTGAAGTGGATGACATTGGACTTAACAAGTCCTAAGTGTCAAGGATAGGGGAGATTATGCAAATCATGCTTGACGAGGTATATCTGAGGCGCCCCGAGATTAAAGATGTCGACTTTTTTTATGCCTACCGCAACGACTGGGAAGTGATCAGCAGCCTTGGCGGGTTTTCCAGAGGGTACTCTACAAAGGATTTACAAGACTGGCTGGAGTACCACCGCAAGCAACAGAACGAGATAATATGGACTATCGCGGAAAAATGCTCAGACAATTGCTTGGGCCATGTTGGGCTCTACAATATTGAACACCGCGTCCGGCATGCAGAGTTTGCTATCATGCTCGGGAACAAAAAATGGTGGGGGAAAGGATTAGGCAATCAAATCACCTATCATGTTATTGACTACGGTTTTAAACAGCTCAACCTCCATAAAGTCTACCTCACTGTGCTTAAATCCAACGAGCGAGCTATCGCCCTTTACCATAAATTGGGGCTTACGATTGATGGAACGCTGCGGGCTGATCAGTATCGCGACGGTCATTACCAGGATTCGTTACTGATGTCGGTGCTAGAAAATGAATGGTGTGCGCGATGAAAGCATGGGAACTCGGGAGCGAATTCCATTGGCAGGGTATACCTGAAGGCCCCTACATAGATTTGCCTAGCCCGAGTACCTACTTTGGTACCGGCAGGGTGGCGCTATTATCGATTTGTCGGCTTTTAGGTGTTAACTCAGGGATACTTCATATACCCGAATATTTTTGTCCAGAAGTAGTGAACTGGTTCCAGGATCAGGGGATTGTTGTGCGGCGCTACGTTGACGGACCATTTCAGGAAAGTCCCGAGTTAGAATATAGCTATCTAAACGCAGGAGATATTCTGCTGGCGGTCAATTACTTCGGGGTAAGCGACGGCACGTTCTGGCGTAGTTGGGAATATCCCGGAGTTACCCTCGTTGAGGATCACACTCACGATCCATTTTCATCGTGGGCCAAGAACTCTACCGCAGACTATGCTTTTGCTTCTTTGCGAAAAACGTTGCCGATACCTGACGGCGCTTTGGTTTGGTCACCCAAGGGGCGCAAGTTGCCAGAGTTATTTGACGGCGACGTAAAGGGAAGCTCGTTGAAGCTTGCAGCGATGATTTTAAAAAAAGAATACCTCGAAGATCCATTCCCTAGTCTGAAGCAGACCTTCCGCGAGATGCAAGTGGCTGGGGAGGCGCGGCTCAGCCGGTCGAACAATTGCCCGATGTCTCCTTGGAGTAA
Organism: uncultured Geobacter sp.; assembly: GCA_964576485.1. GTDB lineage: Bacteria > Desulfobacterota > Desulfuromonadia > Geobacterales > Pseudopelobacteraceae > Trichlorobacter. Next base: position 28,403 of record CAZNWF010000009.1, read on the forward strand.
ATTCCTTGTGTTGGCGGGATACCCGACAGCATGGCGTGAACGAAAGTTGGCCAACCTGCTATTGTTCTATGATTTAATCCGGGGCAATGAGTCCTTTAAGCCATACTTTACATCTTGGCCTGAGGGACACTGTCCGTTCAATGCTTTGCTAGAATTCAGCGATAGAAAGAAGCGTGATGAAATGCGTAGTAGACTTTGTAGTTCAAATATCTACACATCAGTGCATTGGGATATGACTAGTGGTAATAGCAAGTGTAATGATTTCTGTGGCAGGGTTCTTACTATTCCAGTGGACTACAGATATGGAGAGGCGGATATTTATAGGCTTGCCGAAGCGTTTCAATAGCTTGGTTTCTATACAGGCTGAGCACTTAGTTTATCAATAAGGAGGCCAAGCAGTATGGCTAATGTATTAAGATGGCTTAGTCTTGATGTGGCAGATGAATGTGCTGAGTGGCGACTATTATGGCAGAACAGTCTTAATCGGCGCCCACACGACCATCCCGCATTTCTTGAATTAATGAAGCCTACTAATTACAGATCTGCGGTCGCAGTGTATAAGAAAAATGAACGGCTTATTTATTACCCGTTTTTTTGGTGTAATCTCAATGAATTATCTCAGTTCAAGAATCTTGATATCCCTTTATGTCACATGATCTCTCCGTATGGCTATGGTGGTGCTATCTTTGAAGGACCAGCTTGGGAAGCGGAGTCTGCAATGCTCGAGTATGAACTCTTGTTTACCAAGGAGCTAGCGGCAAGAGGATTCGTAACCGAATTTGTGCGTGAAGATATCTTTAGCGATAGGCTTGTTAAGCGTGAGTATGGAGAATTAATCGTTCAACAACTTAACGTAGTGGTAAGGTTACAGCGGGATTTGCAAGATGTTTGGCGTACCTACAAGCCCAAGGTTCGTAAAAATGTAAAAAAGGCAATGGAATATGGACTGAGGGTGGAACTCGATCCTTCCGGTTACTTGCTCGATGACTTCTTGAAAATCTATTATGACACTATGAATCGTACGAACGCCTCGAATTTCTTCTACATACCCAAGGACAAGTTTCAAGGAATTACTGACGGTCTTGGCAAAGATAACGGCTGTCTTTATGTCCACGTTTATGATGCAAACGAAATAATTTCGACCGAATTATTACTGCTTTCACCAGATACTATTTATTCATTTTTAGGTGGAACAACTACAGATTCTTTTGATAAAAGGCCTAATGACCTATTAAAACATAAGGTTATAGAATGGGGTGGAAAGAACGGCTATAAGTGGTATGTGTTGGGTGGTGGTGTTACCGCTGGAGACGGTATTTTCAAATACAAAGAAGCTTTTGATCCGAAAAGTATTTTACCCTTCCATGTACGCAGGATCATACATAATAAGCAGGCCTATGATCTTCTTTTGGAGGCAAGAAGAAGCTTTGAAAATAACAAGGGCATCAATTGGCAACCTAATCCAGAATTTTTCCCAGGGTACCTATCGTGACTATCACCTATTGTACCAACAGTGTCGCACCGGTTCGTACGCTTCCTTTTGCCCCTTGGCCTTCGTTTACCGCTGAAGAAGCGGAGACCGTCCAGCGCGTTTTACTTTCAAACAAGATTAATTACTGGACAGGTACGGAAGGACGCGAGTTTGAAAAGGAGTTTGCTGCTCATTGCGGTGTTGATCATGCCGTAGCACTGACCAATGGGACGGTTGCACTGGAACTGGCACTGTACGCCTTGGGCATCGGTGCTGGCGATGAGGTGATCACTACTAGCCGGACCTTCATCGCCTCGGCAAGTTGCATCGTGATGCGCGGCGCTAAACCGGTACTGGCGGATGTGGATCCGGTTAGTCAAAACATTACTGCAGATACTATTCGTCCTCACATTACCTCACATACAAAAGCAATCATCTGTGTTCACCTGGCCGGCTGGCCCTGTGACATGGACCCGATCATGGATCTGGCAAAGGAGCATGGTCTAAAGGTGATAGAAGACTGTGCCCAAGCACACGGGGCTACCTACAAGGGAAAGCCGGTCGGTTCTCTGGGGGATGTAGCAGCCTTCTCTTTCTGTCAGGACAAGATCATGACCACTGGCGGTGAGGGGGGGATGCTGACTACCAATGATGAGATTTTTTGGCGTAAGGCCTGGGAATTCAAGGATCACGGCAAATCCTATGATGCTGTCTATAACCGCCAACATCCGCCTGGATTTCGCTGGCTGCACGAATCGTTCGGTACTAATTGGCGTTTGACCGAGATGCAGTCTGCCATAGGAAGAGTACAGCTCCGCAAGCTACCCGATTGGACTGCAGCACGTCAACGGCACGCAGCTATTCTCACGGAATCATTCGCTAAAATTCCAGCGCTGCGGGTTACTGCTACTCCACCTGAAATTGGTCATGCCATGTACAAGTATTATGTATTTATCCGTCCAGAAATGTTAATTAATCCAAAATACAACATCCAAAATCCAACATTACATAGTCGTGATAGCATCATAGCGGCTATTAACGCAGAAGGTATTCCCTGTTTCAGCGGCAGCTGCAGTGAAATCTACCGGGAAAAGGCTTTCGTTGATGCCGGATATGGACCGGCTGATCGTTTGCCGGTTGCCAAAGAACTTGGAGAAACCAGTCTCATGTTTCTTGTTCATCCAACCTTGACTGAAGCCGATATGCTTGACACATGCGAGGCTGTGAAAAAAGTTTTTGTAAACAATGGAATTGACTATTTATAACAACCCACTCTTTATTCCCTCTAAAAAGCATCCCCCGGATTTGCCGAGGGATGCTTTTTACATGCAAACCAACTACAACCAATTCAGTGTCTAACTTAGCTGTCTGACAAGCGAAAGTATCAGTAATATTATCGGATCATTGCAGTGTATAGTCAATTGACCTGAATGTCTCGTAACTAAAGGTAGACCCAACGTTCCGAGCATGCACCACCACCTGATATGTACCAGCAGCCAGTCCTGTAGTTGACCAGTTCCAGGTCGGTGTAGTCGAGTAGTCCCGCACTGCTGTTAAGGCTCCACCGGGTACCCTCAAAAAGAACTTGTATTCATAACTACCGCTGCCGCCACTTGCCGCTCCGGTGAAAGATATGGATGTCCCTACGGTTTTAGGGCTAACCAAAGACGGTATCAGAGTAACCGTGCTGGCAGGTGGTGCCAGTGCATAGTCGATTGATCTGAATGTCTCGTAACTAAAGGTAGACCCAACGTTCCGAGCATGCACCACCACCTGATATGTACCAGCAGCCAGTCCTGTAGTTGACCAGTTCCAGGTCGGCGTGGTCGAGTAGTCACGGACTGCTGTTAAAACTCCACCGGGTGCCCTCAAGAAGAACTTGTATTCATAATTGCCACTGCCACCGCTTGCTGCGGCGGTGAAGGTAACCGGCGTACCGATAGTGGCCGGACTGATCAGAGACGGTGTCAGAGTAACCGCGCTGGCAGGTGGTGCCAGTACATAGCCGATTGATTTGAATGTCTCGTAGATACTTGTTGAGCCAACATTGCGGGCATGCACTACCACCTGATATGTGCCAGCAGCCAGTCCTGTAGTTGACCAGTTCCAGGTCGGCGTGGTCGAGTAGTCACGGACTGCTGTTAAAACTCCACCGGGTGCCCTCAAGAAGAACTTGTATTCATAATTGCCACTGCCACCGCTTGCTGCGGCGGTGAAGGTAACCGGCGTACCGATAGTGGCCGGACTGATCAGAGACGGTGTCAGAGTAACCGCGCTGGCAGGTGGTGCCAGTACATAGCCGATTGATTTGAATGTCTCGTAGATACTTGTTGAGCCAACATTGCGGGCATGCACTACCACCTGATATGTGCCAGCAGCCAGTCCTGTAGTTGACCAGTTCCAGGTCGGCGTGGTCGAGTAGTCACGGACTGCTGTTAAAACTCCACCGGGTGCCCTCAAGAAGAACTTGTATTCATAATTGCCACTGCCACCGCTTGCTGCGGCGGTGAAGGTAACCGGCGTACCGATAGTGGCCGGACTGATCAGAGACGGTGTCAGAGTAACCGCGCTGGCAGGTGGCGTAGTAAAAGTAAAGGGCAATGTGTTTGTTGCTTCCAGATTAACTGCACCGACATGTCGTGCTTCTACCCGTACAGTGTAATCACCAGGGGTAAGTCCGAGGGACATGGGATTGAAGTTCCAAGAGGCAGAGCTAGAAAATGCTTGCCCCTCGTGCCATGGACCAGCGGCTATACTCCAAGTGAATCTGTACTCATAGGGTCCAATATCACCACCAGTTGCATCAGCGTTGAAGGTGACGGTGGTAGCTGATGTCTGCGGGCTCGGAACACTAGTAGTCAATGTCACGCCGGTTGCAGGGATCACTATCTTCACTACCACCACCGTCGCCGTTGCCACAGCCCCATTACTTGCGTAGGCTTTTACTGCTAATGTATGGGTTCCTGCCGTTGCAGTTGCCCAGTTATACGAATATGGAGAACTGGTATTGGTACTCAGCAGTGTCGTACCGTCATAAAACTCAACCTTGGTAATAAATGAACCATTGGGTGCTGTAGCAGTAGCAGCCAAGGGAATAGCTATTCCGGGCCCATAAACGGTGCCGTTTGTTGGGCTTGTCAACGCTACGGTTGGTGCCTGTACTGCCGTGACATCAATGATGTTTGATAGAGCTGATGTACCTGCTGCATTGTACGCTGCAACAGCATAGCGGTATTGTGTACCAGCTGCTACGGTTGTATCAGTAAAGCTTGTGGCGTTAGCCAATGCAGTTCCAACCGGGGCGAAGCTGGTACATAAGGCGTCAGTACAGCGCTGGATCTCAAAGCCGACCTCATTTCTTGGATTACCCAATGTTGATG
>CAZNWF010000009.1:33353-36795 GCA_964576485.1 uncultured Geobacter sp.
GTACAGCGCTGGATCTCAAAGCCGACCTCATTTCTTGGATTACCCAATGTTGATGCTGCAAGCAGCGGAGTCGGGTCAATCCAGTTTAAGGTAACATACCCATTAGTAAAGGTAGCTGACTTTGCCAATCCGAAAGGTGCATCCGGTACAATCTTGCTGGTATTAAAACGCATCGGCCGCATCATATCCTGCTCTTCGTGGGAAAGGATATGGCAGTGCCAGACATACTCGTCACCAAAGTTATAGGCCACGTTGGTGTCCAGAGGATTCTTGGCCTGACCGGTCTGCGGGCCGGTGGTCTGCAGGTTGGTAAAGCCCTGGGTGGTACCGTCTGGCAGACCAGGGGCCAGCTTGCGGATGCTGTCGGGTTGCCCAAAGGGAGTTTTAGGGGCACGGGGCCTAAAGGCAACAATGGTGTCTTCCAGCGGGCTGACCCTCAAGGTCTCTTTCCAGCCCCGCTCGTTGTCGTCAGGCAGACGCTTGAAGCCATCCCAGCCAACCCGGTTAACAACCTGTACATCAAAGAGGTGGAAGTGCATCGGGTGCGTATCCACACCGTTATGGGTGATTTTCCAAAGCTGCACTTGGCCATCATCCACAATTTCGGTGGGTGGGTCAATATACCCCTGCATGATAAAGGTCTGGTTCAGGTTGTTGGACAGAGGAACCTCTACCCCCAAGCGGGCACTCATCCGGCCATATTCATCATAGACAGCCCCCATCTCGTCATGGATTGCCTTGGGCTCCATATGGGTCGTGGTGGCACTGACCGCCGGATTGGCCAGGATAGTGGTAGGATCATAATAGTTCAGATAGTTGTCACCGATCTCTGAAACGCCCCAGTTGGGGGCCTTCCAGGGGAAGGTAACGCCGTAGACGTCATCGTAGTAGGTTTGGCCAACGATGATCGGCTCTTGGGATCTGGCGAAGACACTGCCACCCGGGGCCGTTGACTTGAATTCATCCTGCAGGGCAACCAGGTTATAATTGCTGCAGGAACCTGCGTTAACCTTGATCTGCATAACGGTACGGGTGTTGGGGCTCATGCCCGGCACAACACCGGCATGTCCGCCGGCGTCCCGTAAGTCGGGGGAACCGGTGTAATAATCGTTATTTGCCACTGCAGCCGGATAGGCTGCCGGTGCATCGTTATACATGATCAGGGTCTTACCGGCGTACTGGCAGAAATCAATGATGACGTCAGCACGTTCTGCCGGTCCCATCCGCAGGGTGCCGTCAACCACGTTACCGACGTTGAACATGGTCGGGTCCAGCAGGTAGGTGACCGGGAAGTTCGGCAACACCACCGGTTTGGCCAGGAAGCCGCTTTCGCTACCGATCTGGATCCAGTCCGGACCGACGGTGGTTGGGTCAGGCACCCCGCCGTCACGGCTGTCGTTAGGAAGATACTGTTTGTTCAGCTTGTTGTATTCACGATACGTAATTGCAGGCGCCATGGCCACTTCGGTGTCTGCCTGCAGGCTGCAGCTAAAGGCTGCCCCCCCGCCGCTGCCATCGGTCAGGATGCCCGTGGGGGCGGTCTGATAGTGTGAACCGTAATTGTCCATTCTGATTTCAGTAATAGCGCCGCTGCCATCAACCGCCACCACCGAGGCCTCGGCATCCTGAGGATACTTGTGGGTACTGTCGATTGCACGGTGACCACCCTGGAAGGTGATCAGATCCCCCACGGCAAAGCCGCTGCCACCTGAGACCGTGCAATTCTTGATCGTCGTGGTGGCCTCATACAGCTGCAGGTTAAGGAAGCGGTCATGGGCACCGTTCAAGATTCTGAAACGGTAGGCCTTGGGATCCACCGTCAGGGTGGGATAGGCGGCGCCGTTGACCAGCATGGTGTCCATAAACGCCTCAGCCACCCAGGAAGGGTTGGGGGTCTTGGGCATGGTGGGTGGTTCAAAGGCATGCTCAGTCACACAGCCGGGGGCCGTGGGGCCGGCCTCACAGGCCGGATCATAGTAGGGGTTTTCGGTCAACTGGTACGGTATGCCGGTGGTGGGAGGCCAGAACCAGAGGCCATAAACCCAGCGTCCCATCGGGTTGACACCGGTGATATCGGCCGGGTTTTCTGCCGGCATGTAGACATGGGGCCACCAGAGGTCGCCGGTCTGGTTGGCAGGTGACAAGGGATCAGCCTTTGTTCCCCAGGCCCAGGTCGGGTCCAATTGGGCAACCGTGGCAGGATCAACAAAGTTCTTGTCCATGATGATCAGTGGAATTTCTCCACCGGCCACCGTAGTGCCATCGGTCTTGGTGCCCGGAATGATGCCTCGATTAATCAGATCCTTTTCAACGTTGTCACGGATCAGATAGCCGGCCACCTCACCGGCATAGACGTTCAGCCGGGTCAGACCAACCGCATGGTCATGGTAGAACAGCAGGCGTGCGCTCTGCTGGTTGGTGTAGTAGTAGGTGACTGCTCCAGGGCCGGGATCCGGCATATCCGGCACATTCTGGGTGCTGGCGCCACGCTTGAACGGGGTAACCTCAGCGGCCGGGGTAATCCACTGGTGGGGGGTGCCATCACTGATCCAGGGGCTTAAACCGCCGTGCAGGTGAATTTCAGCACGGTTTTGGGGATAACTGGAGCAATCAGGCCCGTTTTCTTTAAAGGGGGTGGTAACACCGGGGACATCAACAAAGGAGCAGGCGGTGCCATCGGACTTGAGCGGTCCACGACCGGCCCCCATGATGGTGGTGTCAACCGGCACAAACAGATTGCCCGCAGTACCGGCAGGCAGGTTGTTGACCAGCTTGACCCGCACCGGCCGATCCTTCTGGGCAACGATGATCGGCCCCAGAAAATGGAAAGCCGCCGGTGGGGCAACCGTATTGTGTGCGATCGTACAGGGGTTTGCCAGGTTTAAGGAAGGATCGGTGCAGCCGCCTGCGGTGCCGCTGTTGGTCTGACGGTAGCCGCGCAGGGTGGTTGGCCCCAGTTCAGAGTGCAACTTTTCCGTGTACTGGTTCAGCTCAATTTCATAATAGTCGGAACCGGGATAGGTCACAATGTCCGGCACCGCCACCGGCAGGCACTTTTCTGAAGCGGCTCCGGTGGTACAGCCCAGCGGAGGCAACGGATCAATAAACTTGGTCAGCGATGGGCTTAAGTTCCAGTTGGGCGTGCTGCCAAACAGATCCGGCACCAGATAGCCGTTGTCAAACAGCGGCGTAGAAGCTGCCCCCGGATAATTCGCCGGGTTTTTGCCTGGCGGCACATAGGCCGGCGTGGCGTAGCCCATGCCTGCCATCCCCACCAGCAGCGCAATGGCCAGTGCGACCAGTGCGTATAATCTGCCGTATCTTCGTTTCATACCAGACCTCCTTGGTAGCTGTTCAGCTCTGACACTGCGTTATCGAACCGGCGATCCGGCAGATTGGCCGGGTACCGGATGTTTGGCTTTCTTTGCTTTAGCGGCCTTGG
>CAZNWF010000009.1:36895-47561 GCA_964576485.1 uncultured Geobacter sp.
GCCGGAGTACCACGGCTAACAGAGTGTCTTTTATTGACTGCATCACTACACAACCTCTAATGTGCATAGATAATACCAAAAGCGTTCTCATTAATAACATGGCTAAACCACGGTAATTTTATCCGCTCTGTCTCATCACCGCTCAACCCCTTGGTATCAGATTGAGACAGGTTGTTGCAGCCTGCAGAAGAATGAGACAATCGACTAGTGTATTACCGCCGATCTTCCACTGTACCCTTCTCCCCGGGGGAGAAGGTGGCCGAAGGCCGGATGAGGGGGCAGAGGTGCATTACTATCCAGCAGTTTCCCCTCACCCTGTCCCTCCCCGGGGGAGAGGGGACTCTCTGGATACCATAGCGAAAGATTGACTCTCATCAGGATCGACTAAAACACCACCCAGTCACTGCGTTTGATCAGGCGGGGTTTGGGACCGGGGCCCACCTGAACCAGATAGCAGCCTTTGGAGGCATAGCGCTGGCCCGGACCAAAACTGTAACGCTCAAAATCAGGCAGATACTGATCCGGGCGCATACTGATCTGATCCAGCAGCGTATCCCGGTAAAAATCCAGCTTTACCTCCTTCAAGCCCTGCAGAAACATATGCACCGCAGAAAAGGTGCGCGAACTGATCCGCTGGTCATCCTTTACCTTCTGTCTGCTCATCAACAGAACATCGGAAAAGCCGCGATAGGCCTTTTCGTCCTCCGGCAACCGGAAGGGATAGGTCAGCAGTACCTTTTCCCGCAGGCCCTCCGGGATCTCGCTGAGATTCTTTTCCAGGGCACGGCCTGAGAGATAGATACGGGGCAGTTTTTTCATTCCGGACAACTGCCGGAGCGGTGGCAGCAGCTGCCCCCCGCCCCAGATCAGGACCGTTGTCGGCTTATGGGCTGCAAAGAGCGCCTTCAGCTGTTTGGCATCCGGTGGTGATGAAACGGCAAAGGTGACCGTTTTGACACTGCCCGGGCTGCCGGCTTCCTTCCAGGCGGCGTCAAAACCGGCTGCCAGCGCCCTGCCCTGCTCGCTCTGCAGCACAATCTGCAGCAGACGCCGTTTTTTAACCGGTTCATCCCGGGAGGCAACATAACGGGCGGCAGTCTCACCCTCACCGTAGTAGCCCCGTGAGGCATACATGGTGTACCAGTCAGCAGCACTAATCACCGGCAGATCGGTAACCGGAAAGAGGTTTGGCAGCTGGTGACGTTCACAGAACTCGTGGATCGGTTGCCAGGAACGGTGTGAGATACCGCTTAAGATCGCAAAGACCGGTTCTTTCCGGTAATAGGCTTCAAGCTGGGCCGGCCAGGTGTGCGGTTCCCCTTTCAGCTCCCAGGTACTGATTGAAAGGTCGCGATAGTAGGCGTTATCAAGCATTCGGAACATCTTGGCAAAACGTTGGTCCTGGCGCTGGGTGGCACGCTGCGTGTTGATACTGACCAGGGTCTGCAACGGGGCCAGCAGAGCCGCACGGTCAGCCGCACTGACATCATCGGTAACAATGGTGGCCAGATGCATGGTGGTATCGGTGATACCGGGAGAGACCTGTGAGGAGAGGTTTTTCAGGTAGCTGATCAGAATCTGCAGGTCACGCCCCCCCAGGTCGTACCGGGGCATAACCGGTGAAAAATCCCGGCCGGTTGCGCTTACACCAGCCAGCAGAGCAGCTGCCAGAGTTTCGTCGGTGTAGGCCGGCCTGATAGCAGTAGCCGGACGGCTCTTACCCCTGCTGGCAGAGATGGTGTTCTTGACGAAATCGGCATACAGGTAGCGGGGCTTGAACAGGTTGGGACCATTGACCGGCGGTGAGGCGATCTGCCCCTCAAGGGAACCAAGCCCGCTGCGGGTGTGGCAGTTGGCACAGGAAAAGACGGTGGCGTCCACCGGAACATCGCCCCGGATAAAACCACGCAGCGGCGTCCCATCCGACAATAGTCCCTGACGGTAGATCCGCTCTCCAAGACGATGGGCCTCGGCCGGTGTCAGATCAGCCGGCGCACTGTTCGCTGGTTGCTCTGCCGCCAGCGCAGCGGTAACAGCCCCTGCAAGGACAAGAACCAGCACACAGACAATAGCGCGTATCTGTCTCATAATCCCACCTTCCGCACTTCTTCCATGAATTCAGTGCTGCTCATGATGCCGTACAGCTTGATCCAGTGACCGCTTTTGGGAGCATGAATAAAGGTGACCGCATAGTGGGACATCTTGTTGGGGATGTAGGCGCCGAAGGAGCGCATCACCAGATCAATGTCCCTGCGGGAGCCGGTGAAAAAGTCCCAGCCGGGCTTAGCACGATAGCGCTGCAGATACTCTTTCAACACCTTGGGATTGTCATTTTCAGGGTCAATGGTAATCGAGACCAGATGCACCTTGGCGGCGTCAGCCCCCAGACGGTTCTGCAGGTTGATAAACCCGGCCGAAAGCACCGGGCAGATGGTGGTGCAGGTGCCGAAGATAAAATCAACCACCACCGGCTTATTGGTATCGATGATGTTTTTCAGGCGGACCCGTTTGCCGTCCTGATTAATCAGCGTGACATCCGGTAGTTGATACTGTTCCTGGCTACGCTGGTAGGTCTTGGCAGCGGCAGCGGCCTGGTTCGGCAGACCGCAGCAGACGGTCAGCACCAGGGCGGGCAGGATCCATTGAAGCAGTCGGTTCATGGTGGTGGCTCCTTGTGGGTTACTTTTTAACTATCTCAAGCAGGTCTATCTCAAACAGCAGGGTTGACTGGGGCGGAATCCCCTCGCCTGCCCCTGAGTCGCCATAGGCCAGGGCCGGTGGACAGATCAGCCTGGCCTTGCCCCCGGTCTTCATCTTCTGCACCCCTTCAGTCCAGCAGCTGATGACGCCGGACAGCTTCAGATCCAGCGGCTTGCCCCGCTTGTACGAGCTGTCAAACTCACGGCCATCCACCAGGGTGCCACGGTAGTGGACCCTGACCGTATCAGCTTCAAGCGGGCTGGCTCCTGTTCCGTCTTTAAGCGACCGATAGACCATGCCTGAAGCGGTCTTGACGGCTCCTGGCTCTTTGGCTGCATCGGCAAGCATTTTTTCACCCACCGGAGCCAACCTGGCCCCCAGCGTCTTGCGACGGTTACGGGCCAGCTCCTGCACCTTGATGGTGTAGGCTGAACTGTCTATGGCTGCCTTTTTCCCGGACTGGGCATCGGTCAGTCCCAGCAGAACATACTGAAACTCATCGGGACTGAGGCCAAAGACCGCCAGTTGACGGGATACGGTCTGTCCGATGGCGTACAGGGTCTTCTGTTCTTCGTTTTTGGGTGGGTCAAGGGCAAGGGCAGGGGTGGCAGCAAGCAGCATAATCAGGGCATACACCAGTTTCATACCATGAATCCTTTCAACACGCTTAATACGAATGACAAACACTATGCATTATAGGTCCTGATCAGACGTTAATCTTCCTCCACGGCATCTCAATAGTCCCCTCTCCCCCGGGGGGTCAGGGTGAGGGGGGAATGCTGGATAGTAATGCAGCTCTGCCCCCTCATCCGGCCTTCGGCCACCTTCTCCCTCAGGGAGAAGGGTACAGCGGAAGATCAGCGCTCATCAGTTTATACGTTAGCAACGGAGAGTGGAGCATCCACCGCCTGCCGTAGCTGAATTAACAGATCCAGAATTAACGTGGGGTGAACCGGTTTTTCAAGATAATGGTGGACACCCAGTTCGGTTGCCGATTGACGGGTTTTGTGGTCACTGGTACCGGATGCAACAATGATCCCGGCAGCAGGCTGGCGGCGGCGCACCTCCCGGACCAGGTCCAGGCCATCCATGCTGTCAGTGCCCTGCAGGCGCATATCTGCAACCACAGCCAGGTAATGGTTTTTTTCCAGATAGTCGAGCGCCTCACAGAGGCAGTCACAGCTATCAACGGTCAACCCCTGCTGTTCCAGCAGTTTGCGATAGGCAAACAGGATGCCCGGCTCGTCGTCGACGATCAGTATCCGGTTGCAGGTGCAGCCATGCCGGCAGCAGCTATGTGAAGTAGAGGGTGACATACTGAAGAGACTAATCAAGAACTGTGCCGCAGGTACCACTTCAAGAAAAATAAATAATCCTAAAAATGGCAATTAGCCACAAGGGCACAGAGAATCACAGAGAACAACAAGAAAAATCTGTTTTTAGCATCTCACCCAAAAGGAATCAGGTCGTTTATTGTATCTTCCTGTTTTCCCTCTGAGACCTCTGTGATCTCTGTGTTCTCTGTGTCTCTGCGTTAATGAACTGCCGTTTTTAAGATTATTTCACCTGCAGGGTTGATCCTTAATTTCAGATACCTGCTTGATTTTCTCCGCGAGCTTCGCGACTCCGCGTGAGTAACTGCCGTTTTAAAGATTATTCCTGGCCGCCGGATTGACACCGGCTAGCTTGAATGGTACTGATAGTGCTTATACTATATGGCCAAACGGGCTATCTGGAGCACTATGGGACTGTTGCAGCGAAAAGCAGTTGGTATTGAAATCAGCCATGGCGGTATTGCGGCTGCCATGCTCTGCTGCGCTCCGGGCAACAAAATCATACTGCAACGCGCAAACCGTACCTCACTCCCCACCGCTACCATCCGGCATAACCTGAAAGAAACACAGGTAGTACAACCAGCTGCCTTTGTTACCGCGCTTCGTGAAGCATGGGGCAGCCTCCAGATCTCAACCCGTCAGGTTGCCCTTTCACTACCCGACAGCGCCGGCCTCATAATGCTGTTACGCCTGAATGAACCGTGGAAAACCCGTGACGAAGCAACCGATATGATCCGCTGGAAACTGGCAAAGCGGTTGGGGATGGATCCTGAACTGCTTCAGCTTGATTTTCAGCTGGTGGAACGCACACAAGACGGGAATACCGATCTGCTGGTTGCCTTGATTCATCGTACCGTTATTCAGCAATACGAAGAGCTGACGTTGGAAGCAGGGCTTCAGCCGACACGGATCGGGTTTCATACCCTGCATCTGCTGCGCCTGCTTAACCACCTGCCTATTGACACAGGTCAGATCATCACCCTGTATGACAATGTGCTTGGCACTATCGCTTTGTCTGATGCCAAACCGGTCTTTTACCGGGTTAAATCGCTGCCGCCTGAAGCTGCACAAACCGGGTTACTGCGCCGTGAGTTGGCAGCGTCTCTGTCAGCGGTCCGGCACACCTGCGGTGGCACCCTGCCCGGCAGCTGCCATGCCCTGGCAGCACCCCATGATGCTTCGCTGGCAGCGCTTTTAACCGAAACACGCGGCACCTCCCCAACCATGGTTGAGCTTTCAGCCCTGATCGAACAGGGGGCCGAATCAGGTCTTTCCTTACACCACCTGTTTCAAAGCAGTGCAGCTATCGGTGCCGCCCTGGGAGCCGCCTGATGCAGATTTCCATCAACCTTGCCACCCGTCGTTATTACAACCGGCCACTGCTTCGGGCCTGGCTGTACACCATTCTCGCCCTGCTGCTACTGCTGAGCCTCCTGGGCACCAGACAACTGATCGGGTATCAGGCTGAATCAAAAAGCGTGGCAACCGAAATCAGTAAGCTTAACCAACGACTTACCGCACCTCCCACAGGAGTCGCTGAAAAAGAATTTAACCTGCATAGCCGCCAGCTTGCCTCCCTTAACAGCATTCTGGCGCAACGCCGCAACTCCCGGCGGGTCCTGCTGGATGCACTGGAACAGGCAACCCCCAATGGCGTTGCCTACACCTCAATAGTCCCGGACCAGAAAGATAAAACCGTTAAGCTGGAAGGCCGCATACGCAGTCTGGCACTCCTTACGGATCTGCTGGAACGACTTGGCAGCACCAGCGGCATCAAGACCCCGACCCTGCTGGCAACTGAAGACAGCCAGCAAAAAGGGATGCCAGGCGCACCTGACGGCATCAGGTTTTCAATCTCTATGGGATGGGACGGCCCATGAACAAGTCCCTGGTTATACAGGTACTGCGTGAAAACCGCCTGCTGCTCATGGCGCTGCTACTGGCAACACTGCTGTGCAGCGGGCTCTGGTATGCCACGTTTCGCCAGAGCAGCCAGTTGACACAGCAGCAGGCAGACTGGGCCAGCAAACGGCGTCAGACCGCTCCCCGGGCAGAAGCCGGTCGTACTGCCAGCTACCAGCACGACCGGGAGCAACTGCAGCAACTCTACGCAACTATTCCGTACCGCCATGAGTTTCCCCGTGTGATCAGTGAGGTGCTTGACTTCATGGCACTACGTGGCGCGACCCCCGGCGTAATGAGCTACAAAGTCAGAAAGACAGACCTTAACGGCCTGCTGGCCTACAGCATGACCTGTTCAGCCAGCGGCAGCTATCCAGGCCTGAAACGCCTGATCGGCGATCTGGAGCGACTTGACGGCATCTCCACCCTGGATAGCGCCTCGTTCACCGTACCTGACGCTGCCCTTGGAAAAGTGGTACTGGATCTTCAGCTCACGGTTTACCTCCAGGAGAAGCAGCCATGAACCGCCAGAAACAGCTACTGGCCGCCCTCCTGGCTCTTTTTTTACTTTCACTGACCTATGCCTGGTTTCGGACTCCCCGGCAACAGGTTGCCGCTCCCCGGCCGGCCGGCAGCAACCTGCCGGCCCGACGCCCTGTTCCAGGTCCTACTCAGACTGTCGCTCCTGTTCAGACATCATCAGCTGCAGCAGTCCCTGCAGTTACGGCCTACCAGCCACTGGCACTGCCGGAACCGGAACAGACTGAAGTGCGGATCAAGCGGGATCTTTTTATACCTCTGCAGGTCATTGAGGCTAAAATAGCCGCAAAAAAAGCGGCTGCGGTCAAGCCCCCACCTCCTCCACCCCCCCCACCGCCACCAACGCCTCAAGAGCTGGCCCGCAAAGAACTGGCGCAGTACAAATCGCTGGGGTTATTGAAAAAGCAGGGCAAACAGGTGGCTTTTCTGTCCAGAGAGGGGCAGATCAAGCTGATCCGCGTGGGTGACAGCCTGATCAGTGGCTACAAGGTCACCACTATTACCGATGACAGGCTGGTGCTGCGGGCTGATGACGGGGATGAGATGGCGTTGGGAATGAGGTAAAGCAAGGCGGAAGGCTGAAGGCTGAAGGCTGAAGGCTGAAGGCGGAAGGCTGGAAGGCTGGAAGGCTGGAAGCTGGAGGCTGGAGGCTGGAGGCGAGAGAACAAGGATGAAGGATGAAGTTTTTATCTGATAAGCGCTGATCTTCCGCTGTACCCTTCTCCCTGAGGGAGAAGGTGGCCGAAGGCCGGATGAGGGGGCAGCGGTGCAGATACTGTCCAGTAGTTCTCCCCCATCCTGGCTGGCCCTCAGGTAGAGGGGACTATAGGAATAACCGTGGCGGAAAATGAACGCTAATCAGAAGTTGTTATCTGTGGAGATGATATGACGAAACCACGTTACATAGCTATTTGGGTGGTAACCTTGGCACTAGTCCTTTCAGGTTGCTCTACTGCCCGTAAGAACTACAGTGAAGGCAAAGACCTGGAAGAACAGGGTAAGCTGGAAGAGGCGATGTACCGCTACGCTGAAGCGGCCAAGCAGGCACCTGAAGAATCAGAATACCGGGTAAAATTCCTGAACACCCGTCTGGCAGCGGCCAGGGGGCGCGAGCAGGAGGGGGATGCTCTGGTGAAGGCAGGCAACTACGCCGGTGCCGTAAGCTCCTACCAGACCGCTGCCGGTCTGGATGGCAGCCAGCCCCGACTGGTTCAGAAGGCGGCCGACGCTATCCGTTTGCGGGATGCGGCGGCTGCCTGGCAGGAAGGGCTGGCACTGGAAAAAGGCAATAAACTGCGGGAAGCCGCCACCGCCTTTGGACGGGCACTGGATCTGGCACCGGAAAACAAGGAGTATACGGCTGCAGCCCAGCGGATTGCGGGGTTGCGCAAATCAAGGCTTGACGGCTTTGAACTGCAACTGAAGTCAAAGCAGCCGATCACCCTGCGTTTTCGTGAGACACGCCTGAAGGATATCTTCTCAGTGGTTTCCCAACTGTCCGGCATCAACTTCATCTTTGATCCCGATGTGAAAGACCAGAGCGTTACCATTACCCTGGAAAATGCCACCTTCCAGCAGGCGGTTGACCTGCTGACCGGCATGTACAAACTTGGGCACAAGATCCTGAACGAAACCACCGTGCTGATCTACCCCCACAGTGCGGAGAAGACCAAGCAGTACCAGGATATGCAGCTGCGCACCTTCCATCTGAATCACCTGGATGCCAAGAAGGCGGCCAATCTGATCAGGACCATGCTGCAGGTGCGTAAGCTCTACATTAACGAGGATGCCAATGCCCTGGTGGTACGGGATACCCGTGAAGTGAATGAGGTGATTGAAAAGATCCTTGAAGCCAATGACCTGCCGGATGCAGAGGTGGTGCTGGATGTCGAGGTGATCGAGATCAGTGACAAGAATGCTAAAAATGTCGGGCTGCTCTTAAGTAACTATGATGTGCAACTGGGAGCGTTTTCACCTAGCGGCAATCTACTGGCAACAACGCTTAAGGACACTGTCACCCAAACCAAAGACATTGACGGCAATGTAATAGCGCCAAATGACGCCACCATCAACAATCTGGTCAAGGCCTTCAGCATCAACAGCTTCGGCGGCTATGTCACCGTTCCCAATGCCCAGTACAACTTCGGCAAGACCCTGGCCAACGGCGAAGTACTCTCCAATCCCAAAATCAGGGTTAAGAACAAGGAAAAGGCCAAGTTTAATGTGGGCACCAGGGTACCGATTACCACCACCACCATGGCCACCACCGGCACCACTTCACAGGTCAACGTGCAGTATGTGGATGTGGGGGTCAAGGTCAATGCCGAACCGACCATCCAGCTGAACAACGAGGTCTCCATCAAGCTGGGGCTGGAGGTCAGCTCCATCATCTCCCGCGAGACCGTGGGGGGCAAAGACAGCGCCACCACCGTGGTCACCATCGGCACCCGCAATCTTGATACGGTCTTAAGCTTAAAAGATGGTGAGACCAGCGTGATCGGCGGTCTGATTGCCAATAGCAAGAGCGACAGCAAGCAGAAGATCTTCCTGCTGGGGGATATCCCGCTGATCGGACCGCTGCTTTCTAACACCAAAACCGATAATGACAAGACCGAGCTGATTCTGGCCATCACCCCACGGCTGGTCAGGGGGGTAACCGTACTGCCACGCAAAGTAACCTCCTTTATCTCTGGCAAGGAAGATGAACCATCGGTAAAACCGCCCTATGCCTCGTTTGAACAAGAGCCTGAATACGCAGCGCCTGCGCTGCCACCAGCGGTAAAGCCACCGGCAGCTCCGGCAATCAGACCGAACCCGCCACAGGCCATGCCGGCACAACCGTCAACCAGGCTGGCACCACTGCCAACGAGTCCGATCAAGGCAGGAGCTGCACCACAGCAACAGCCGGGGGGGGCGGCACCGGCAGCGGCAAAGGCACCGGCGCCGAATCAACCGATTATGCCTCCGCCTGTCAGAAAGCCGAACAGCGTCTTCAAGATGGCCCCGGTACCGGGCCATCAGCAGCCGGATACCGTTAGGCCACCGGTGGTGACGCAACCTGTGCCACCTCCACCACCACCGGTTGTGGTGGAGCCTGAGCCGGTTCCAGCACCGGTTGCTGCAGAGCCGGATCCGGCGCAACCACCACCGGAGCCGGACCCCGGTTCATCAACGGTTCCGCCCGAACCTGCTAACGAGGCGGCTGGTCCATGATTTGCCGCAGCACCAGAGGGGTAACGCTGGTTGAACTGATTATTGCAGTCACCCTGCTGGCGCTACTGGCATCAGCAATACTTCCGTTTGGCCGTATGACGGCAAAGCGGACCAAAGAGCTTGAGCTGCGTCGTAATCTGCGGGTCATCCGGCTTGCCATAGATGACTACAAGAAGGCCTATGACAAGGCGGTAGAGCAGAAAAAAATCATCGTCACCCTGCAGGCATCAGGGTACCCCAAGACACTGGAACTATTGGTTGAGGGGGATGATTTTGGTGGTCTGTACGGGACAAAACGCAAGTTTTTGCGCCGCATTCCACCTGACCCGATGAATCCGCCAAAACCTGGACAGCCACCGCAATGGGGGATGCGCTCGTACAACGATCAACCTGACTCAAGCAGTTGGGGCAAGGAAGATCTGTTTGATGTTTATTCGCTGAGCGATGAGGTAGCCATTGATGGCAGCAGCTATAAAGACTGGTAATTCAATGAGAAACCGAAACGGGTTTACCCTGATTGAGCTGATGATCGTCATGACCATCATCGGTATTCTGGTGGCCATTGCCGTGCCCAACTACCAGTGGGCCCTGATTCGTGCCCGTGAAGCGGTGCTGCAGGAAAACCTCTACGGCATCCGCTCCGCCATTGACCAGTACTACGCTGATCAGGGCAAATACCCGGATAAGCTGGAAGACCTTGCCGAACGCAAGTACCTGCGCGGTATCCCCACCGACCCCTTTACCAAGAAGAACGACACCTGGGTTACCCTGCCCCCCCCTGCAGAAATACCACCAGAAAGTAGTGGCACGAATCCCCAGCCGGTGGGCGCCATCCCGCTGCCCAAGGGCAATGTGTATGATGTACAGAGCGGCTCAGAACTGGTGGGCAGTAACGGCGTGCCGTATAAAGAATGGTAGGAAAGGCAAGGCGGGAGGCAAGGATAAAGGCTGGAGGCTGGAGGCTGGAGGCTGGAGGC